>JAKPOE010000471.1 GCA_029548025.1 Spirochaetota bacterium | reverse complement strand
CTTATTGTTTGCAGTTATCATATTTTTTTTATAACTATTACTTTTAATTGACCACAATGAATTTTTATTTCTCTCAAGCCTGGAATACACACAGCCACAATATTTCTGCCGATACATGCCATATTGTTTTGACAATACAATCGAATGCTGATACCCGCCGTTTTGCTTAAAGTCCGCTTCAATAAATTGTATTCCATACAATTCTGCAAATGACCGCCCAATCTCATTGATTTTTTCAGCATCTTTATATGGACTTACTGATAGCGTAGTACAAACTGCATCATACTTGTATTGTTTTGCTACATCAAATGTTTCTTTTAATCTGAAAGAATAGCACAAATAGCAGCGTGGCGATAGTTCCCCTGAAAATCTTTGATCCCTGACTGCTTTAAACCAATCTGCTTGATTGTATCTGCCCGTTAGCAGTACAATGTTATGTGTTGCTGCAAATTGCGTTACTTCTGATAATCGTTGTGCATATTCTGCTTGTGGAGCAATATTTGGATTATAGTAAAAAACCGCTATCTCATGTTCAACAGATAGAATTGAATGGACATAGGTTAAACATGGGCCACAACACGTGTGGAGAAGCAGTTTTTTCCTTTGTTTCACTTAAGATACTTATCAATAAAATTATTCAACTTTTTCAGGTTTGCAGGGTTAACCTTGCTATCAAGCCACAACAATAAATCAGCATTTACGCCGCGCTGGCAGTTATATTCATGGTGAATGACGAAGTTGGCAATTTCAAATTTTATCTTTTCAAAAATCTGCTCAGCTATACATAAGTTTGACGGTTCAGGACCTATACAATCGGCAATCTTTGCAATAATTTCATGTTTATTTATCTCTTTAATCTCTTCTCTGTAAAAATCATCAAAAATACATTTAGCCAGACAAATATTATCAGAAGGGGATAAATACCATCCATTTACCCCTAAAGCAGCCTTGTTCTTTTTTTTCATTGTTTTTCCTCTTTTTTTCATAGGGCAGTATGAATTATTAAACACTATCGCTAAAAAAATTTAAAATAAATATAGATAAATATAAAAAATTATTTATGAAATGTCAATAATTTTGATCAATGATTTTATGGATAATTAAAAAATTTTTATTTTTTCTCTTGACAATTTTTAAATGTAGCAATTTTTATGTAAATAAATTTACTAATTTTAATACATTACATATTATGAATATAATTGTATATAACATTACAGGCAAAAGCTATTTTTGGTTTTATTATTTTTATAACAAAGCTCGTCTGTAGCTTTTGTTTGTGCTGTTATATTGACAAGGGGCCGCAGGCGGGTAGCTGGCGGCCTTTTTTATTGTAGTACAAATATATAAGGTCGCCATCCTCCAGGCTCATTAAACATTAATACTATTAAACGGAGGAGTATATGACCATATCCAGCACTCATCATGTAGAGCTATCAAACACAATTACAACAAACAGGGACAAGTCCAATCCATTATTCAGTAAAACATATTGCGATTGTACTGCTATACAATTGCCATATAACACAACTGTTAGCCATCACAACGTAACCATTATTGCAGGTCCCTGCTCTATTGAATCTGAAGAACAGATTATGGCTACTGCCCATTTTGTGAAAAAGGCTGGTGCAACTATTTTGCGTGGTGGTGCTTTTAAACCACGAACATCCCCCTATGCTTTTCAGGGGCTGGGAATTGAGGGATTAAAATTGTTACGAAAAGCCGGTGATTACTACACCATGCCAGTTGTTACCGAAGTTCTGGATTCAGAAGATATTGCTATGGTCAGCCAATATGCAGATATTCTTCAGGTTGGTGCACGGAATTGTCAAAATTTTTCCTTATTAAAAAAATTAGGTAAACTACAAAAGCCTATATTGCTTAAACGCGGTATGATGGTTACCATTAAAGAATATTTAATGGCTGCAGAATATATATTAGCAGAGGGTAATACCAGTGTTATACTATGTGAACGCGGTATCAGAACATTTGAAACAGAAACACGGAATACACTGGATATATCTGCTGTTTGTGTATTAAAGCAAAAAACTCATCTTCCTGTAATGGTAGACCCTTCTCATGCCTCCGGCAATTGGAAACTCATCCATCCATTATCATTAGCTGCAATTGCTGCAGGTGCAGATGGACTCATGATAGAATGTCATATCAATCCGGAAGCTGCTCTTTGTGATGGTGATCAATCATTGCGACCGGATAAATTTGAATTGCTGATGCATGATGTAAAAGAATTATGCACAATGCTGAATAAAGCTGTCGTATGATATTTGTAATATCTTATACAACAACAAACTGTACATTAATCCCTGTTGTTACTTTTAATGTATTTTCAGCATAGTATAAATCGCCATCCATAGTATAGGCAAAAGGTTTATCTGAATGTATATCAATTGTTTTAACTGTATTTTCATAAAATTTTTCATGACGTATGGGAATACCCTTTTTTAATTTAACAATATTTTTAGCCAGATCTTTGGGAGCCATTGCACATACAATGACATGAAACAAATCACTTTTCTCATTTGCTCTATAGAGAGGATAAAAACCCATACCAACTGTTTCAACTGTACCGGCCAGCAATCCAAGAACATTGGCATACGGTAATGTTTGCTGGTCACAGGTTATGCTACCATCAAAACCCTTAAAAAAATTTGAGTTTTTATTGAAAAGAGCTTCCACAATACTGTCATAAATAAGCTTTACAAGTTTAGTATAGCTTTTGCCTATAGTATAATATCTTTCTAAAAAATCAGCTACAAGCCCATTCCCAAATAAAAAACAATAGGTATTATTTACATTCATTGTTTTTCGTTCTATGGTTGGCAATGCATTATCAGCTTTTATTGTTGCAATGGCACGCTTTAAAATTGACTCTGCATCACCTGTTAAGTTAATACTGGTAGCAACGTTATTCATAGTACCGCCTTTCAAAATCAAAAATGGCGGTAGATTGTTTTGATAAATTTTATTAAACTGAGTAATAACATGATGTAATGTCCCATCGCCACCACAGGGTGCTATGTAATCCATTCCTGCCCTTTTAAACTCTGTTGCCACATCTGCAATTTCATCTATTGAATGTGTATAGCGCACAATCACATGGTCGCCACCCAGCCGTTCATAGCTATCATCAGGTTTTTTTGCTAATTTATATTTTCGTGAATTAAGATTAACAATAATTCCAATCCTTTTCATTGAGTTTATACCTTTTGCTTTTTTATAAAAAAATGTATACTATCATTCTGGTATTTACCATACAAATGTTGTTGAGTATCTGTCAATTTGATTTTACCTATATAAAATGATTTGACTTATTATTGTGAATATTTATTTTTCTTAAAAAAATTGCTATGAAAAAAATATGGCAACAATAGTACTATCAGGCGGCTCTATAACTTCAGGGTATGCAACCACTCAATCATACGTTGCAATGCTTTCAAGCGATGAGGCAATCAAACAGCATAGCATCATTAATGTATCTCATTTTGGCGATAGCTCCTTTGAAGGGATCTGGCATTTTGACAGGGTATTGCAGCATAAACCAGATGTGCTGATTATTCATTTTGGTATGGACGACATGTACCGCCCGGTATATAGGTCTGAATTTAAAGAGAATTTAGTCAGGATGGTACAAAAGGCGCGTGAATCATACATCAAGCATATTATTATGCCAACGCTGCATCTTGTCCCAAATCAGTATGATATGGACGCTGTCAACGTCTTTACCCGAACGGTGCGTGAAGTAGCATTGGATTTACATTGTCATTTAGCTACTGTGCACATTGAATGGATGAATTATCTGTATGAGAATAATGATACTCTGGAATCGCTGCTTACCCATGATTATCGCTACCCTAATGAAAAAGGACATCTCTTAATAGCAGAAGCCATAAAAAAGAGATTGATACCACTCCTCAAATAAATATTCTTCTCACTTGCAATAATGAAGAAATGTATGCGCAGGCAATTTCGCAGATTGCCTGCGCGCTATTTATTACAGTATGTTACTATAAATCTTTTTAATTTGCGTTTCAGCTTCTTTCTCCATCCTTTGAAGCAATTCAGCACATGATGGTATATCATCAATGAGCCCTATGGATTGCCCTACCATTAATGGTGCAGCATTTACATCGCCATTGTTCCATGCCTTGCTCATCCGTTCGCCTGAAATAAGCGGGAAAAGCTCTTCAAAGCCGCCACCGCGCTGTTCAATATCCAGTATTTTATTGACCACATCATTCTTTAAAGCACGTCCTTGAAGATGTAAACTCTTCATAATTAAGGTTGTTTCATATTCCTGCCTTTTTACAAGCTCCTGCTTTATATTGTCATGGACTTCACATTCCTTGGTTGCAATAAACCTGCTTGCCATCATAACTCCCTCAGCTCCTAACATGAAAGCAGCTGCCATTGTTTTACCATCAGCAATGCCGCCTACCGTAATAACCGGTAATTTTACTGTTTTAGCAATCTTTGTTGTTAATACCATCGTTGAAACATCATCACTTAAAGGATGCCCTCCTTCTTCAATTCCTGCGGCATAAATTCCATCATAACCAACCTGTTCTGCATGGAGAGCATGGCGTACCGCACCTACTTTGTGAAAAAGTTTAACCCCTGCTTTTTTAAGCATCTCAATATATTCCATGCCGCATGCTTTATCAATAGGTGATCCTGATATTTCTATGCCAGCTACCTTTTCTTCAGCACATACCTTTAAATACATCTTATGATGCTCACCAGTAATGCGAACAGATGGCAAAATTGTTACATTAACAAAAAAAGGTTTATCAGTTAGTTTCCGCGTTTCATGGATAGCATTTCTAAACTCCTCTTCTGAGCTATAATTTCCTGCCGTTAAATTTCCAATACCACCAGCGTTTGAAATTGCTGCACAAAGTTTTGGTTTACATAACCACATCATAGCTCCACAAATAATTGGATACTTAACACCAAACATCTCTGTAATTTTAGTAGTGATCATAACATCTCCTTCAATCAATTAATTTTTATAGCATTATTTCACAATCCGTGATAGGGAAAGCAGCACATGAATGGATATAACCAAAACGTCGGTCAGCCTGACGCAGCTTAACACCTTCTGGCTGATACACTTTCCCTGATATAAGTTTAACCCTGCATAAGCTGCATTCCCCGCTTCTGCATAACGATGGTACAATGACTCCATTTTTCTCCATTGAGTTTAACAATGGTTCACCTGCTGCTACCGTAAATTCTTTTTTATTTTTAATAGTAATTTTAAATTTCGAATCTGGCGTAACATCTTCAGGCCATCCACTTTGTTTAAAAACATCTGTGGGCACTCCATACATCTCCATGCGTATCTGTCTGGGCTTTAATTGTAAGGTTTGTAATTCGTTGAGGATATGTTTATATAAACCCTGAGGTCCACATACAAAAAAAGTTTTACTGGAACTATCGCCCACAACTTCCTTAATTATTTTTGCCGTTATATACCCATTATAGCTGGCCCCGCCCTCCTCCAATACCTGCACATAGCGTATAGTGGGGTATTTTTTTGCAACGATGGTAAAGTAATCATGAAACAATAATTCTTCTGAATTTTTGTTTCCATAGATAAGCCATATATCCCTGCTGATACCGGTGTTAACAGCATGTTGAATCATGGATTTAAATGGTGTTATGCCGCTACCGCCTGCAATAAAAACAAGTTCATTGCTGTGAATAATAGGATTATGGATAAAATTACCTGCGGGTGATGATATTTGCAATGTGTTGCCAATCTTTGTTGAATCAAGCAAGTAATGAGATACAAACCCACCTTCAACTCGTCTGATAGTGATATCATAATATGCTGTCTCATCAGGTGATGAGGAAATGCTATATGGCCGTGAAGTTCTGATTCCATCAATATCAACATTAACAGATATGTACTGTCCTGCCTGAAATGGCGGTAAATATTTTTCCACTGAATCCAAACGCAATGTTTTGGTTGACGGCGTTTCTTCTATGATGTCAATAATTTTGGTAGTAATATACCGTGGATGCAACCGCTCAAGATATTTTCTTACAAACCCTCGATCCAATCTATAATCATAACCATACCGTTTGAGCACCTCTCGTTCGTTTATAACGTTATCATAACCATCTAACTGTTTCAGTATTTCACTATTCATCATCCCCTCCTATTTGTTACGTATATCTTTTACTATTGCCATTGCTGCTGAATGTCCTGATGTAAGGGTTGGCTGATAGCCTGCAGAACCGTACCAGCTCCCTGCACAATAAAGACCATTGATGGGCGGTTTAGGCGAAATAAACAAAGTAGAATCTTTTACATACTGATCAAATCCGTATGCTCCTCCACCGGGATGATTTAAATAACGCATATGGGTTATAGGCGTTGCAATTTCCATCTCTTCAATATGGCTTACAAGCCCGGGAAAAACTCTTTCAGCATTGTTAAGCATTGCTTCTGCACAGCGGCATTTTTCATCATAATACTGTGCAGGTGGAACTTTAAGCCATGCATCAGCATATTTCATGGTTACCAGTACAACCTGACTGGTGCCTTCAGGAACCATTGCATTATCAAAAACATTGTAGCATGTTACAATAAATGAACTCTGGTCGGTATCCACAACTTTTGATAATTCGTAATCATATTCTGGATTGGCAGTGTTGCATATAAAATTGGTTTCTTCATTGATTCCAACCTTATCGTATTCACAATCAAGACCGCAATATATAGTAAAAAACGATGTTCCAATGCTACTACCTTTATATGGCTCAATAACCTGACCAGAAACCTTGTCGTCATCCAGCATATCAACAAATGTACTGATTGCTGATGCATTGGATAAAACATATTTTGATTGAAATTCAGTGCCATCTGATGTTTTTACTCCATAAACGCTATTATTTTTAACAAGAAGCTTCTGTACTTCTGTATTAAATAATGCTTCACCGCCATTGCTGTAAAATTTCTCAAGCAAACTATTTGACAGCATCTGCGAGCCGCCTTTTATGTGATATGGTTTAAACTCAGCATAAGAAAACAACAACGCTGCCATATCACTAAAACATAATTTTGAAGGAGGCAAGCCCATATAGGTCCAGTAAGGAGTTATGACTGCTTTTAGCATTGGATTGGTAAAATATTCATTTAATACTGATTGTGTATCCTTTAAGGCATACTTATAATATAATGGATATTTTTTTTGATTTATATCCGGATCATTTAGATAAAAAGCTCCTATTACCTCCATGAAAAACTGCCATACAAAATCAAAAAATTTTTTAATGGCATCTTTTTCCTCAGGAAATTTTGCCTGTAATGCAGTAACAATCCCTTCTTTATCTGCTGGCAGTGTAATATCAATCAAACCCGGTACTACCACCCGGTAAAGCTTGTCCATCTGGACAAACTCTAATGTATCAAGTACACCCACGCTATCAAGAATGCTTCGTAATGGACCAGGCCTTTCAGGGGTACCCATTCCACTCAACTGATGAAGTGAAACTTCAAATTCAAAACGACCCCTGCAAAAACTGGTAGCACACCCTCCAGGAATGTTATGCTTTTCAATTAAAAGTGTTTTGACACCTTTTTTTGCAAGTGTTGCTGCTGCAGTTAAACCAGCATTACCTGCACCAATGACTATGACATCATATTTCATAAAACCTCCTCTTAACATAACAGTGTTATGTTGTAAAAATGATACAATTTTGTCAACTATATTTTATACTAAAAAAAACCCTGCACCATCGCGCAGGGTTTATAATATAGTATAAACCAATATATTATCGTTCATTTAATGGGATGTAATTTTTATATTCATCGATTGATGAAGCATACGCAGGCCTGATTATCTTATTGTGTATTATTTGTTCTATCCTATGAGCAGACCATCCAGCAAAACGTGCCATCGCAAATATTGGTGTAAATATTTCCATAGGTATACCCATCATCTTATATATTAATCCTGAATAAAAATCTACATTAGGAGATACAATCTTTGATTTATCACCCAGCAAAAGTTGAGTGCCAATATCAGCGACCTTTGTAAATAATGTAAATTCTTCCAGATTTTTCTTCATTTTTGCAAATTCCTCTGCCTTTTTTCTGAATATTACGGCACGCGGGTCTGATTTTGTGTAAACAGCATGTCCTATGCCATAAATTTTACCGCTGCGGTCATACGCCTTTTTTTGCAGTATAAGCTTCAGATAATGTTCTATCTCATCATCATCATCCCAATCTTTAACATTTTGTTTAATATCCTTCATCATTTTCATGACCGATTCATTAGCTCCTCCATGCAAATGTCCACTGAGAGATGCTATACCGGCACACAATGCCATGTATGTATTGGCACCGCTTGATGTTACCGTTCTGACAGTAAATGTTGAGTTATTACCCCCACCATGTTCGGCATGAAGCATTAATGCTAAATCAAACAATTTTGCTTCATATTCATTAGGGCGCTCCCCATCGCCGTGCAACAAATACAAAAAGTTTTCAGCCGTGCTCCACGCTGCATTTGGTTTACAAATAATTAAATCACCACCCTTTCTAAATTTCATCACATTATAGTTATATGCCACAATAACAGGTACTTTTGCAATCAGGTTGATACATTGTCTGATAACATCCTTGATATCAGTTGAATCTGGATCGGGATCACATCTGTTTAAATGTGAAATCACTGAATGAAGTGCGTACATCTGATTATTATTAACATCTTCAGCCATTATGATACTGCGTTCAAATTTTGTTAAAGGA
>JAKPOE010000468.1 GCA_029548025.1 Spirochaetota bacterium | reverse complement strand
TACTGGTGCAAACATATCTACTAAATCATCAGCAATGACTTCTGCCATATCATCAGCAATAGCCATTGCTGTATAATCAGCAACACCAGTTTCTACTTTATCTACATAATTCTTTGCCCTGATACCACGCTTATAAATCGAAGTCTGTATTGCAAATGCCAGTTGATTTATAGTCTGTCCATTTCTTGGGCGTATATTATACTTCTTTATCCATTGAATTAAATCCTTTATAGGTACTTTGCGTATCATTGCACGCCTACCACCACTGACATAGGGATAATAAGCAGCTACTTCCATTTGAATACCATCTTTGGTTACTGTATACTTAACACTCTTTGCCAAATCACTCTTGGCTTTAACACCTGATTGTGTGATAGTCATGAGTGTTATCTTCTGTAATTGTTGAAGTAAATCCACCATCATCTTGGTTATGTCATTCTTATCAGCCATTATTCTTCATTAAAATAATCATTGATGTTATTGTCACATATGTCACGCTGTAATAGTAATGTTAAATCATAACGCATACCAGCTACATAATCATCTGAATATTCTCTTACTGATAAAGCATTAACACTCTGAATCTTAAACTCAGTTGCTGTAAGTTTTGCTTTAGTTACGATAGCATCACCAATTGATTTAGCGATACTTATGGCTTCATGACTGTCAGCAATGTCATCAAGTTTAGTTGATAGAAATACTGAGAAGCTTATCTGTACAGTATCAAGTCCTTTACTCCAATCAGCATTATAATTAATGTTGTATGGTAATTCCCAGAAGAGAAGTGGATATTTGTCACTATTGTTGGTGGCTACATCGTAGTTACTACCAACATTAAACTGTTTAACATCTTTATGTTTAAGCGAAATATCTTTCCAGAATTCCTTTAATAATTCTAAAGTCATATTGTTATCATTTATAATATAAACAATAAGACTTATAAAAAGATGTGGTGTAAATAAAAAAAGGCTGGTGGGGAAACAAAATGGCATTATTGTAAAAAAACCCACCAGCCAACATGAAAAAATCTAATCAAATATAAATACTTTTTTTCGTAATTGCAAGTAATTTTATCTTCTTCCTTTTCTGCCTGCTTCTTCCCTTGCTTTTCTATATATAGCTTCCTGTATATTATTTTCTAATTCATCATGCAATAGCTTCACTGAATAGAAGTGTAATGCTTGTGCAGTTGTCGTCTTATATATTTGATGTAATAACGCAAGATTCCACTGGCACAACGCATAAGCAATCCCTTGCCACGAAACTCTTTCAGCGTATTCTCTACTGAGTCTATTTGTTTCTCCATCGCTTCCTTTATCGTTTCTGGCTTCGAAAATAACAGGGAAAGATTTGAATATAGTTTCACGCTGCTTGAAAAAAAAAGCGACAAATTATTGGCTATTGTCAATGGCAAATCTTCAAATTCCTTTGCCCTTGCTTTTATGTCATAATCATCAATGCTTTCCAACATGCCATTATCTTTCTTCTGCTTGCACATAATTGCAAGTATGGTTGGCAATGCTTGATATGTATTACCAGAATATTCAGTTAAAGTATTCTCAATTGATATGAAGTCTTGAAATTCCATTTCAGCGATATTCTGCCCAGCATAATAATGCTTGCCATTAAAATCAAATTCAAT
>JAKPOE010000449.1 GCA_029548025.1 Spirochaetota bacterium | reverse complement strand
ATACAGTAGGCTATAAGCTTTGCAAACGACATCTTGTAAACCTTCTTGAGATCAAGAATAAACTCATATTCATGCTCTAACAGCATTATATGGAGCCTTTTCCACTGGATGTACCGTTTCCTGTATGATAACCGTGTATATGCCTTTACCGCTATAGTTTTATGCAAAACCGTGTAGTTTATCAAAGCAACAATACATGAATGGAGCGATAGCTTATTTTTATCAGCATGGTGTTGGAGCAATTGCAGATGCTCATACGAAATACAGGTGGTTGTTTCAAGGTTCATAATAGCCTCACAAAGCATTGTTTTTTTAATGATATTTGTAAAAATAATTTTTTTATGCAAGCATTATTTAATCATAATTATAAAATATGTCTTTTTTTTCTTACTTAGATTCAACAATTAACTGCCTAACAAAAGCATTTTATCTTTCATGGAGTTGTCTCTATATCCATTTTATATTTTGAGAAATTATTTTTTAGATTATTTAGGTAACCTATTTAATGATTGACTGATTGGCAACATTTTTAATAATGGCGCAGATTAAAAAAATATAAAAGTAGATATTGATGTTCAGCAAATATTTTTCAGATTTTTTAAAACAGATTTTCAGCAGGGAAAATATAAAGTTTCTGGCAATCATTGTATGGATGATGAGTTCCGCCTGTATTCTCTATTTTTTTGACGGTGACATACCATTTTCAATTTCTATCAAAATTTTTGCAGTGTCATTATTTTTCTCCATTGCATGGTTTTTATTTATTATCCTTTTGGGCTGGAAGAGAAAATGGCTGTTTATAGTTCTATCTATTCTGGCTATTCTGGTGATAATTCCTTCTTTACTTGTGGTGTCTGCTTATGCCATTACAGGTTCAATCCTTCACAGGAGTGATTTCAGGGTTATTTATACAACAAATTCATCCGAATCAATAGAGTTTGCATTTCAATTTATGCGTTTTAAAGTAGTTGCATTAGTTGTGAGCTACATTTTACCTCTCTTCCTATTGTTCAAAATAAAACCTACAAAGCTGAAAATAAGCAGGGCAAAAAAAATAGTTCTTTTGCTATTGATAGTTTTATCTGTTGTAATGCTATGTAAAAATAACTGGCGACTTATATCCAAAAGGTATCATGTTATAGATTTCTATCGCTCATATTATGACTTTAAGCAGGAGCAGAAGTTTGACCAGTGGCAAGCAATAAGAAAAAAGTTAAAGTTTACTGATCCGGTAATCTCGGAACTGAATATTAAACAACCTAAAACTTTTGTATTGATAATAGGTGAGTCATTATCACGGCATCATATGCAGCTTTATGGATATCCAAGAGAAACCAATCCCAAGCTCACAGCAATGAAGGATAAGCTCTTTGTTTTTAATGATGTGGTTTCCCCAGCAACAACAACCATTGATGTAATGCAACTGGTATTGACACTGGCAGATCATGAGCATCCTGAATATTATTTTGAAAAGCGATCAATTGTTAATCTCTTCGCTGATGCAGGGTATGATACTGTCTGGTTAGGCAACCAGAATTTCAGGGGTAACAGGTACAACATTGGACATGGTATAATAGCAAGTGAATGTAAAACAGCTTTTGAGTTAAGAGGCGATAACGATGGGATAGTGATCGATGCACTGAGTAAAATATTGAGTAGTGAAAATAATAAAGACAAAATAGTGTTTATTCATCTACGAGGTTCCCATACAGAATACAGTAAACGATATCCAAAAGAATATAGCTATTTTGACAACACGATCATTCCAATCCCTTATGATAAAGGTTTTTCTAATAATCAAAAAAAGATTATAGATGAATATGATAATAGCGTACGATATAACGACCATATCATTGCAACAATCATCAAGCTTGTTAAAGAACAGTGTGAATATTCATGGGTTCTCTATTTTTCTGATCATGGGGAAGAGGTTTTTGAGTACAGGGATATGTTTGGTCATCAGAGGAAAAATTTTTCAAAATATATGTGCGATATACCATTTATACTCTGGGCATCTGATAAGTATAAGACAGCTAACCGTGAATTATTTGCAAAATTGCCCGGATACCTCAATAGACCATATTCTACTGAAGATGTAATCCATACTATATCATCGTTATCTAAATTGAAATATGCTGATTTTGATCCAAGCAGGAGTATACTTTCTGCTAATTTTATAGTAAAAGACAGATTTGTTAATAATAAACCTTATAAATCAGTTCCTCCTCAGAAAATAGAATAGTATTGTGTCATTCTGAGGGAGCGTTAGCCTCTGAAGAATCCATACTTTCATCAAATGATAAGACTCTACACTTCGTTCAGATTGACATGCCACCCCATTGTCATTCCGGGCTAGACCGGGAATCTGCTTTTTTGCGTTATGTTCCGGTAGTATAATGGTAACTCTAATAGTATTTTGACAATGAAATCATTCGTTGCTGCAAAAATACAACACGTATGAAGTTTGCTTTTCAACCTATTTTCATCACATGATTGGTGTTATTGCTAAACTATAGATACCAGCAAGCTGGCTAACGGCAGTTCCTTTAAATTAAAAAAGATAGATTCAAGGAATGCTACCATCGATTGCTATTACGATGACTTCATCTGGTATATATACTCTTGTATGCTTCAATTTTTAACGTATTGCAGTTTTTTGATGTATGAATAACAAAAAATAAAAATATCTTGACAATTAATCGTATTAACGATGGTGTGCTAAAAACATTCTTATTATATGTTATATGGTTGTTATGACTTTTACACGTGATCATATTACTTTTTTTATTGGGTTTGTTATTCTTGGTGGTATATTGGGGATAGCTGTTGGTTCTTTTATGGTGAAATTAGCCCCATCGTTATCTATTTTAACAGCGCCATTAACAAAGCCTATCGGTTTTGATTGTGAATTAATAAGTGTATATGTTCGTCTGAATATTGCTGCAGTTGTAGGCATGATTGCAGGTATTGTGTTATTTAGATGGATTTAATCTGTTACGGTTGCACTCGCAACTATCACACATCCTGACAAAATGGGATGTATACATGTAAACCAATTTAAGGTAATTGGTTGCTTCAGGCCATGAATAATTTTAGCAGGAACTATCGAACACTTTTATAATCTTTTTGAATAAACAGCAATGTTTATTTGATAGTGAAATAAATGTGTTTTTTAACATTGAATCTTATATGAGGAGGTATTTCATTGTCAGTTATATCAATGAAAGCACTATTGGAATCAGGGGTTCATTTTGGTCATCAGACAAGAAGATGGAATCCCCGAATGGCACAGTTTATTTTTACTGCGCGTAATGGTATCCACATTATCGATTTGCAAAAAACAATGCAGCGTCTTAAGCTTGCATATGCAGCGATGAAAGAAATTGCAGCCAAAGGTGGCAGAATACTTTTTGTTGGCACAAAAAAACAGGCTCAGGCTGCATTAAAGGAATATGCGCAGAAATGCGGACAATTTTATGTATCTGAACGATGGTTGGGTGGATTGTTAACTAATTTCAAAACTGTTTCACGTTCCATCCAACGATTGAAAGAACTGGAGCAAATGGAAATAACAGGAAAGTGGGATGCTGAAACTAAAAAAGAAATCCTTGAGCTGACGCGCGAATTGGAACGCAAGCGCAAAGTACTTGAAGGTATCAAGGACATGGACAAATTGCCTGAAGCATTATTCATTATTGATCCCAAACGTGAAGCTATTGCTGTTCAGGAGGCACGAAAGCTGGGTATTCCTATTTTTTCTGTCGTTGATACCAACTGTAACCCTGATGAAATAGATTACCCAATCCCTGGCAATGATGACGCAATAAGGGCAATAGCATTATTTTTAGAGGTGATGTCTAATGCAATTATTGAGGGGCAATCGGCAGGACAGGTAACTGGCGAAGCTGCGACAGCTACCATTGATTTTGTTGAAGAAGAGCAATCCGAAGCAAAACCCGAGAAAGATTATGCTGAGGAATATGCTGATGAAGTTGATGTGTATGAAGATGACAGACGGTAGCCTGTGAATGTAATAATATTATTTTATAGTGTATAAGGAGTAGTAATGTGGCTGATATTACAAGTGACATGATAAAAGAATTACGGGAAAAAACTCAGGCAGGTATGCTTGATTGTAAAAAAGCATTGATAGAATGCGGCGGCGATATGGAAGCAGCAGTTGATTATTTGCGCAAAAAAGGGCTTGCTGCTGCCAATAAGCGCGAAGGTCGTATTGCAAAAGAGGGGATTATTGCTTCCTACATTCATAATAACAGTAAAATTGGTGTGCTTTTAGAGCTTAACTGTGAAACTGATTTTGTTGCACGTAATCAGGATTTTCAGAATCTGGCAAAGGATTTATGTATGCAGGTTGCTGCTGCAAATCCCTTATATGTAAGCCCTGAAGATGTTGCTGCTGATGTGCTGGAGCGTGAGAAGGAAATATACAGGGAACAACTTAAAGAAAGTGGTAAACCAGCAAATGTTATAGAAAAAATTGTTGAAGGAAAATTACAAAAGTTTTATTCTGAAGTATGCCTTTTAGAGCAGGAATTTATTAAAGACAATAAGGTCATTATTAAGGACCTTATCAAAAATAAGATTGCTACCTATGGCGAAAATATAACTGTTGGTCGTTTTGTTCGTTTCCAGATAGGGCAGCGATAGTTATGTACATATGTTACGTTGCCATACTATAGGTTAACAGGATGGAAGAAGAATCACAGCCAAAGTATAAACGAATTTTATTAAAACTCAGTGGCGAGGCGCTTGCAGGACAAAATAAAGTGGGAATCAATCCTGAGATTGTTTCCCATATTGCCCGTGAGGTTAAAAAAGCCTACGCTATGGGAGTTGATATTGCGCTTGTCATTGGTGGCGGTAATATTTTCAGAGGTTCAGTTGGTACATCAATAGGCATTGAACGAGCCACCGGTGATTATATGGGGATGCTTGGAACGATTATCAATGCCCTGGCAGTCCAGAGTGTACTTGAAAATATGCAAATACCAACCCGTGTTATGACAGCAATTGAGATGCGCCAGGTAGCCGAGCCATATATACGGAGAAGAGCATTACGCCATCTTGAAAAAAGAAGAATTGTTATTTTTGCAGCAGGTACCGGCAATCCATTTTTTACTACTGATACAGCAGCAGCACTCAGAGCTATTGAAATAGGTGCTGATCTTCTTTGTAAAGCTACTAAAGTTGATGGGGTATACGACAAAGATCCTGTCAAATTTCCTGAAGCAAATAAAATGAATACAGTATCCTATATGGATGTAAT
>JAKPOE010000438.1 GCA_029548025.1 Spirochaetota bacterium | reverse complement strand
GGAGGTCCCGAAGATATAAAAGAAACAAAAACAATTATATTTGGAATCAATCCTGTTATGGTGGATACATATACTGCCCACTATCTTTTTGGGATAGAGCCTTCATCTATTGGTTATTTAAGTCTGGCTTCAAATGCCGGGATGGGAAGCATTAATGTTAACACATATTCTGTTATAACAAAAACCGTATGAAATCAAAGCACTGGTCATTATTCAGAGCTATAATTCAATTGGCTTTTTGGCTTATTTTTGTTGGCAGCATTGTTTATCTGCATGATCCCTTATCTGATGTTAGATATGGATTGTATCCTTCACTATCCATATATTCAATTTTCATTGGCTCTATTACAGGTCATACGCTGAAATATGCATTTCTGGGAATTGCTATTGCGTTGCTGACAGTATTGTTTGGAAGATTTTTCTGCGGATGGATTTGTCCTTTAGGCGCTACCATTGATGCTTCTGATACAGTGATAGAGACAAAAGCAAAAAATAAACAGCTTAAAAAAATAACGCGAATTAAGATTCTGATACTTTTAGCAACACTGCTGATAGCATTTCTGGGATTTAATGCAACAGGTTATAGTGATCCAATAACTATCGCATATAGAGGATATGAATTATTTCTTTATCCATTTATTTCATATTTGGGGTCAGAGCCATTGTCGTGGGTTTTGCCAGGATATGCTGCACGCGATTACCCGTTTTATTACTATAACTGGATATGGCCAGCGATTATTTTTATTGGGATTTTAGCATTGTCATTGTTTTTTAAGCGATTCTGGTGCAGGGTGTTATGTCCGTTAGGTGCTATCTATGCGCTGCTATCACATTTCAGTTTATTACGACGAACGGTAGATGCTGATAAATGTGTTCATTGTGGTGCATGTGTAAAAGGTTGCCGCATGGGAGCACTATCCAGCGATGGTACGGGAACGATAGAACATGAATGTATCAAATGTTTTGATTGTTTAAAGCATTGCAACTATGGTGCAATACAGTTCAGGTTTCTTCCGCCTTATAAATCAAAAAGCATTGCTCATCCGGCACAGGGGATAACACGAAAAGATTTGCTTGTTGTTGCTGGTTCATCGTTAATGATTGCTTCAACACGCTTAACACTATTTGCTGCATCGCATGAAAGTTATATTATCAGGCCCCCCGGTGCACTTCCAGAATCTGACTTTTGCAATGCATGCATACGCTGCGGCCAGTGTATGAATGTGTGTCCTACCAACGCATTACACCCATGCATGATTGAAGCAGGGTTTTATGGAATGTTTACGCCCCGACTTGTTTCGCGGATTGGATACTGTGATTTTTCCTGTACACGGTGTGGCACTATATGTCCAACAGGTGCTATACAGAAACTATCGCTTGCAAAAAAACAAACATTTGTTATAGGCACTGCTTATATTATAAAAGATTTGTGCATACCATGGTCAGAAAGCACAAATTGTATTGTTTGTGAAGAGGTTTGCCCTGTTCAAAACAAAGCAATAACGCTTGACAGGAAGGTTATTACCAATAAAAAAGGGGAGGCAGTTGAAGTGCTATTGCCTGTTGTACATACAGAGCTGTGTATAGGGTGTGGCATTTGTGAAAACCGCTGCCCTGTTTCAGGAGGCGGTGCTATAATGGTGCGAAAACCAAAACTGACTATGGGAGATAGTTATGGCTAATGAAAAACATCATGAAGCATATGTAGCCCGTAAAGTGACATGGATTGGAATGATAGTAAATATCATGCTTTCTGTTTTTAAACTTGTTGCCGGTATTATTGGTCATAGCCAGGCCATGGTTGCCGATGGGGTTCACAGTATTTCTGATCTTACTACCGATGCTGCTGTACTTATAGGAATACGTTACTGGTCAACACCTGCGGATGAAGATCATCCTTACGGGCATGAACGGATTGAAAGCCTTGTGACTGCGTTTGTGGGTGTTGCGCTTTTTATTGTTGGTATTGGTATTGCATATAATGGCATTGTTACAGCATTTGAACCTGATATAAAAAGTCCGGAGTTGATTGCACTTATTGCAGCGTTTGTTTCTATTGTATCAAAAGAGTTGCTATACCGATGGACGGTAAAGCTGGGCAAGGAGATTGATTCATCGTCAGTGGTGGCAAACGCATGGCACCATCGCTCGGATGCTTTAAGTTCTATACCGGCACTTTTAGCAGTAGGACTGGCAATGATTCACCCAAAATTGGCTTTCTTTGATCATCTTGGCGCAGTTGTGGTGGCAATCTTTATCATCAAGGTATCCATAGATATCATGAAACCTGTTATCATGGAACTATCTGATAAAGGTGCACCCAAACCTCAGATATCACAGATTGATTCAATTGTTATGGGTGTAGAAGGTGTAAAGGAGGTACACAGTATACGTTCGCGGCGATGCGGCAGCGGTTATTTTGTTGATCTGCATGTGCTTGTGGATGGCAATATGAGTGTTCAGAGTGGACATGACATTGCACGTACTGTAAAATATCAACTGCTGGATAAGGGCCCAAAGGTTCTGGATGTTATGGTTCATCTTGAACCGTATCAAACCTCATCAAAAAAGAATAGTACGTGAAGGAATACTCAGTAACAATCAGATTTTATGAAGAGCTGAATGATTTTTTGCCGGCTAATAAACGCAAGGTTGCTTTCACGGTAAGCTGGAAAGGCAAGCGCAGTGTAAAGGATCTTGTTGAATCACTGGGTGTACCCCATGTTGAGATTGATCTTATTGTAGTAAACGGCGTTTCAGTAGGATTTGACTACATAGTACAAAATGATGATTATATCAGCGTATACCCTGTCTTTGAGCAGTTTAATATAAACCATATTACACAATTACGCCCTCATCCTCTGCGTCATCCCACATTTATTTGTGATGTGCATCTGCGAAAGCTGGTAAAATATCTCAGGTTATTTGGCTTTGATGTCCTCTATAATGAGCAGTGGGATGATAAAGACCTTGCACAGATTGCTGCAGAGCAAAAAAGGATTTTGTTAACTCGTGATAGGCAGCTTTTAATGCGCAAAATTGTGGATAGAGGTCTTATTGTGCGTAATATACTGCCTCAAAAACAGATAGTTGAGATCTTAAACAGGCTGGATTTGTGGGATATGGTTACACCATTCAGCAGGTGTATAATGTGCAATAATCATGTTCGACAGTTACTGATAAATGATCATTCCTTTGATAATGAAAAGAAAAAGATTCCCATAGGTGTATTGCAGTGGTGTACGGTTTACTATAAATGTTTGGGTTGTGGCAGAATATACTGGGAAGGGAGCCACTATGAAAGGTTAACAAAGAAGATTAAAACCATACTTTCAGAAAAAAATAAGAGAAGTTGATTGATTCAAAAAAAGCGAGATTCTTCATCTTTGCCTCAGAATGACACATCACTTCCGTCATTCAGGGCTTGACCCGGAATTAACATGTGTAACGTTAAATTCTAAAATGATCCTGAAACCAATTCACGACATGGTTCGGGATGACAAATCGTGAATATTTTCATCACGTATAGATGGCTATAAGCCGGCCATTGTGAACTACTCTGAAATAGCATGGTGATGGAAGTTTCATTTTTTGTTATTTAAGAAAATCATATAGTAATGCGATACAATAGTAAAGGGGTATTATGAAAATATTATTGGGCTATTGCGTGGAAAAAGAGCACTACCATGATTACTATGTTACCCTGTTGCCTGTAGGTCTTGTTTCAATAGCTTCATATTTATCAAATAGCGGGTATGATGTTGTACTGGCAAATTTTTCAAAAAAAAGTACTGAACAGATTATAAAAGAAATTACTCATATAAAACCACAACTTATAGGTTTTTCGCTGTTTACCCATAACCGTAGTATAACTCTTTATATAGTAAATAAAATAAAGATATTGTTTCCCAATAGTGTGATTGTTCTTGGCGGTCCTCATGCAACATTTCTTGATAAAGAGATACTGCAACGATTCCCATCGGTTGATTGCATTGTAGAAGGTGAGGGTGAGGCTGCCATGCTTGCAATCATCAAAAACATTGAGCAGGGTAAACCACCACGTCATGAAATTATAAACATGCATTCTGTCAATGATGTAAGCAATATCCCCTTCCCTTCACAATTCAATGGAACATTATATAATATAAATGTAAACGAACAGTATAAATATATTATTACATCACGTGGATGCTATAACAATTGTACCTTTTGTGATTCGCCCGCCTTCTGGGGTAAAAAGGTTCGTTTCAGAGAAGTTGATGATGTTATTGAGGAATTGGAAACAATTTATAGAAAATATGGCATAATCTATTTTTCCATACGCGATGATAATTTTACGGTAAAAAAGGACCGTGTACAGGAACTATCGTACAAAATGATTCGTAAAAAGCTTTACATGATGTGGAATTGTCAGGCAAGGGTTGATGCAGTTGATGAGTCAATGCTTATTGCGATGAAAAAGGCAGGACTTGAGCATATACAGTATGGTGTTGAGTCAGGTTCTGAGAAAATATTAGCATTATATAACAAAAAAACAACTATTGATACCATTATACATGCTGCAAACATAACACGGAAGGTGGGTATATATTTATCAATTTATCTGATGGTTGGAATGAAAGGTGAGGATTATAATGATATAAAAAAAACCAAAAAGCTTTTGGCTTCCATTTTACCAGGTGATTGTATTGTTTCCCCTGTGGCATTGTATCCAGGAACAAAATTATATGAAGAAGAAAAAAAGAATGGAGCTTTAAGCGATAGTATATGGTTTAATAAAAACGATGCGGGAATTTTTTTGCGCAATGAACCTGTTATCAAAGAATGGATGAATGAATTATTGATGGCAACCTATGCATTGCGTGACAAAGCATGGTATAAAGCAAAAGATTTTGCCATGCATAAAAAAATAGCCGGGGATTGCTGGGTTACAGATATTCTGGAAGGCGATTATTATTCTGATAATGAGTTGTATCCTGAAGCTGCAACTGTTTATGGAAATGTTATAAAAAATATACCGGATAACCCATGGGGATACATGCGCTATGGTAAACTTCATTTTATCATAGGAGACTATGAAACTGCTATGAAAAGCTTTCTTGAAGTAACAAAGATAGTCCCTAATTATTATGGAGGATGGTTGAAATTTGCTCAAAGTTGCATTGCATTGGGATTAAATGAAAAAGCAAAACAGGCAATCAATAAAGCACTGCAACTAAATCCATACGATGAAAGAATCAATGCATTAAATAGTTTGTTGAAAAATAATCGTCGAAAATAAATGTATTTTTTTAGTAAAATTACAAATTTTTTCTTCATTTCTTTTAATTTTTTCCTGCAAAAGCGTATTAATAGATAGCTCAATATTAATAACTTGAATCCTTTTGAGGTATCTATGGCGCAGAACAATATTCATGATAAGGCATATAAATACCTTTTCTCCAATCCATTGATTGTAAAAGAGTTGCTGGAATCTTTTGTTGCCATGGATTGGATTAAACAGGTTAATTTCAACAAAGCACAGCCTATTGATAAAAGCTATGTAAATGATGATTACAAGGAATATGAGGCAGATATCATCTATAAATTATATTTTAAAGATAGACAGTTATATCTATATTTACTTATTGAATTTCAATCTACTGTGGATAGATTTATTTCATTCAGGATGCTGAATTATGTTATGGAACTTTATAGGGAACTCATCTACAAACAAAAGCTGAAGAAGCTACCGGTGGTATTTCCTATACTTATCTATAATGGTGACAGAAAATGGACGGCCCCACAGTCATTACAGGAACTTATTGATATGCCGGAAAGTTTAAAGCAATGTACTGCATATATTCCACAATTTCAATACTATCCTATCATTGAGAATGAGTTGTCACGGAAGACATTAGAATCAATGATGAATGTTATATCAACTGTCTTTTTATTTGAAACAGGAGATACCATGGTGTTCCTTAAAACAGTTGACAGAATAAAGGAATTATTGCATATTTATAACGATGAGCCACTGATGCTACGGACATTGTTCTATTGGTTAATGCATTATTTGCAAACACATGGAAAAATTGATGATGCAGCAGTAATACTGGAAACGATAGAAGAACCAGAGGAGGTGCACAGCATGCTATCCAAGACAATACAAAAAATGCAAGAGGATTTTCGCAAAGAAGGATTCCACGAAGGGATTCACATAGGCATAGATAAGGGAATACAAAAAGGAATTAATGAAGGTATATCTATTGAAAGAAGGAATATCGCCATCAATATGTTGAAAAAGGGGATTGATAAAAAGACGATAATAGAAATCACGAAATTAAACAAAAAGCAATTGGCGGACATCGAAAAAGGTATGCAGTAGCATACCATAAAACCGTTAACACTGTCAATACAGATTATCATCAGAAAAATAGATTATGCATTATTACAACAATATTATTGTAGATAAAAACATATACAATGATTGCAAATAAAAATCAAGTTGCAGCCATTAATGCAGAACAGGGTGCACATCTGGTTATAGCTTCTGCTGGCAGTGGCAAAACCTATACTATCATTCAGCGAAGTATTGCACTCATTAATAAAAAATTGTGTAATCCTGATGAGATTCTTTTATTAACCTTCAGCCGAAAAGCCGCAGATGAGTTAAAGCAACGAATTGTTGCAGTACTTGGAAATGCTGGTAGCAGGGTTGTTGCTGCTACATTCCATTCATTTTGCCTGCAGTTTATTATTAAACAAACTATGAATGATATAAAGGTGCTGGATGAAGATATTTCACAAAATATAATGAAGGAAATCATCAATAATCATATCGCAGAATTGTATGGTATTCCATCAATGGTTGTTTATAAAATTGTATCAAAATTACAAACTAATCGCATATCACAATTACATGGCGATTTATATGCAAAAATGATAATGATTAAAGAGGAATATGCCAGTTATAAACGTAATCATAATTATATTGACTTTGATGATATGATTAATATTTCTTCAAAGCTGTTACATGAAAATCCATTATTACGGAAAAAAATACATGAGCAGTTTAAATATATAATGGTTGATGAGTTTCAGGATACATCAGAAAATAATTTTGTACTGTTAAAATTGCTTCTGCCTGAAGACAAACAAAATGTGTTTATGGTTGGTGATGATTGGCAGTCAATTTATAAATTCAGAAATGCAAAGATAGAGTATATCGTTAATGCAAAAAAATATTTTAATAATCTTACTGTTCATTCATTAAACAGTAACTATCGCTCAAAAAAAGAGATTGTTACATTGTCCAATCGATTGATAGCAAAAAATAAATTCAGGTCACGACGCTGGATTAAAGCGGTGAGGGGAAACGGAGGATTAATACTATTTCATAAAGCTTCATCGTTTGCTGAGGAAGTAACTATAACAGCATCTATCCTGGAAAAATATGATAGCACACATCTCATAGGGGTGCTATACCGGAATAACTGGCAGGGCACTTATTTGCAATCTCAGATACAAAGTTATGGCAATGTACAATTTATGACAATACATTCAGCTAAGGGGCTGGAATTTGATGTAGTTGTGCTTTGTGGTGTTAAGGACAGATTGTTGCCTGACCCCTATACTGATATTGAGGAAGAACGACGATTGATGTATGTTGCGTTAACAAGGGCAAAAAATTGCTTGCATATACTATACCATTGTAATTATGGTAATCAAAAGCCACAATTTGTTATGGAATGTGAAAGATGTTTTTGATTTTTGTTGTAACATACCATCTGGTCCCTTTCCAAACATAGAGATAGTGCTGTACTAAACAACTGGACTTTAAGCAACCGTATGGATTATATTCTTGAGGTAAACAATCTTTATAAAGGTTTTCCTGGTGTTAAGGCTGTGGATGGAGTAAGCTTTTCAATACCCTATGGTATTTGTTTTGGTTTACTTGGTCCTAATGGTGCGGGGAAAACAACAACAATTGAAGTTATAGAAGGGATTCAAAAACCTGATGAAGGGATAATATTATATAAAGGTAAAAATCGTGATCACCGATTTAAGCAGGAGGTCGGGATACAACTCCAGGCAACAGAATTACAGCAATATCTTACTGTAAAAGAGATACTTTTGTCTTTTAGAAATTTATATGCGAAACGTGCTGACCTGAATGATTTGATAGCAATGTGCTATCTTGATGAGATATTAAACCGAGATAACAGGAAAATTTCAGGTGGTCAAAAGCAGCGTTTGCTTCTGGCAATAGCTCTGGCAAATGATCCTGAATTATTATTTCTGGATGAGCCAACAACAGGATTGGACCCGCAGGCACGGAGACATGTGTGGGATATAGTACAAACTGTAAAAATGAAAGGTAAGACGATAATATTAACAACTCATTATATGGAAGAGGCTCAAAATTTATGTGATGTTGTTGCAATTATGGATCAGGGTAAAATTATTGCTATGGATTCACCAATCAATCTGCTAAACCAATATTGCAGTGGGGTTACGATAACATTACCTTCGGTAATAGATGTTGATATGTTAAATAGCATTGAATGCAATTGGTACATGGTTAATAACACAATCGAAATTCAAACTGAGAAACCTCATGATTGCTTACGCGTTCTCATCGATAAAAATATTGATATTACCGGCATGGTGGTGCGCTCACAAAATTTAGAAGATTTATTCTTAAAACTTACGGGAACACAATTAAGGGCGTAACTTTTTATGTTATATAGAATCTGGACAATATTTGTAGCCCGAACAAAAGAGTTTTACAGGGATAGGTCTGCACTGGGATGGAATGTTATTTTTCCTCTATTAATAATTGTTGGATTCAGTGTTGTATTTCGAAGCGATTCTTCGCCCATTTTGAAGGTTGGTATTGTTGCATTAGCAGAAAAACCGGCGGAAAATGGTATATCCAATATACAGTTTAATGAATTTTTAAAGATTAAATATATAAATTTTATCCAATTTAATTCTAAGGAAAAAGCAATCGGAAGTCTTCAAAAATTTAAGATTGACATGGTGATTGATAGCAACAGCAAAACATACTGGATTAATGAATCATCGCCTAATGGATATCTGGCAGAGCAGTTGCTCAAAGGAGCACAAAACAAGAGTTCTGTTTTTAAAAAGCAGTCATTTTACAATAAAGGTGTACAATATGTAGAATGGCTTTTTCCGGGTATTCTCGGGATGAATGCCATGTTTAATTCACTATATGGTGTTGGATATGTTCTTGTGATGTATCGTAAAAACGGTATATTAAAACGTTTTAGTGTAGCTCCAGTGCGGCCATTTGAATTTTTAAGTGCTCAGATACTATCACGAATGTTTGTGGTTTTAGCTACTACAGTTGTCGTGTATGTTGGAACAGTATTGCTCTATGGATTTAAGTGCAAAGGATCATTGTTTACGTTATTTATTCTCTTCGCGTTAGGTAGTTTTTGTATGATCTCATTGGGATTACTTATTGCATCACGGAGCGATAGCCAGGAATTTGCTGATGGGATAATCAATATTATAACATGGCCTATGATGTTTTTATCTGAAGTATGGTTTTCACTGGAGGGGAGTAGGCCCTGGGTTCAGAAAGTTTCACAGTTTTTACCGTTAACGCATATCGTAGATGGTGCAAGAATGATAATGAATGAAGGAGCAACACTATTTGATTTGCAACTCCAGATAGTATATTTAGTTGCTATCTCATTATTGTTTTTATTCCTTGGTTCATTACTTTTTCGATGGTAAAGAAACCAGTCCTATTTTTAGTAAAGAATACAGAAAATTATTTGAATTGAAATATAATTGACACTATAATAAAATGTTAAATAATGTCATAAGCAATTGATGATGTAACACATGGTGGATGTAGCTCAATGGCAGAGCCCTGGACTGTGGATCCAGTTGTTGCGGGTTCGAGCCCCGTCATCCACCCATAATATAAACGCGCCCGTAGCTCAGCTGGATAGAGCGTCGGACTTCGAATCCGCAGGCCGCAGGTTCAACTCCTGCCGGGCGCGCAGTGTAATATATTCAAACAATGAACAGTACTGTTAAAGATTTTGATATCTTCAATTATCTGCCTAAAGAAGAAGATTCAGTCATCAATAACCCGTATCTTCAGGAAATATTAACATATCGTAATAATCAATTTGATGAATATCAGTACTGGAATGTACGATACGATTTAATTAAAAAATATGCTTTTGCTGTACCTACCATTGATACCATAAAAATAATTCAGGAGCTATCGCCCATCATAGAAATTGGTGCCGGTAACGGCTATTGGGCTTATATCCTTAATCAGGTGAAGGTTGATATAATAGCAACTGATAAGTACCCTCCGGACGAAACAGCTTTGCCATTTTCAAATTATTCCAGCAATCAATGGTTCCATAATCAATGGTATGATGTTATAAAAGCCGAAGCAATAGAAGCAGGTAATCATCCTGAAAGGGCGTTGATGCTATGCTGGCCTGAACCTCAAAGCATGATGGCGTATGAATCGCTATATGCTTATAAAAATGCCGGAGGCCATACTATAATTTTTATTGGTGATATGATAGCATGCGCTGAGAGCAACTTTTATGATGCTTTAGCACAATGTAAACTAGAGGTTAAACAACAGATATGGGGATATAAATACTTTAATGAGATAATTGCAATATACAAAATATACTAAGTATTAAGATATATGCGGTGTTATTTATGTTATTTTGATACAATAAACACTATTAATTATTGAAATATTAATTGTGAGAGATAGTATGATAGAAGCGCATAAAAAAATATTAATTGTATCAATGCCTATGGTAGATAGTGATTTGAAATTATATCTGGCGCCATCACGATGTATTGACAGTGATGATCCATTAGTAGTTGATTTTGCACATTCTGCAATTGGTTCTGAAGCAGATGCGGTAAAAAAATCAGTGAAACTTTTTTATGCAGTACGGGATAATATATATTATGATCCCTATTCCCCATTTTATAAACCTGAACATTATCATGGAAGGTTTGTTTTGCAAAGAGGTAGAGGATTTTGTGTTTCCAAAGCTTCTTTATTATGTGCGCTTGCAAGAGCTTGTAATATCCCGAGCCGCGTAGGTTTTGCAACAGTAAAAAATCATATAGCTACAAAACAATTACTTGAAACCCTGGGAACAAATGTTTTTGCTTATCATGGCTTTACCGAATTTTATTTGAATAAAAAATGGGTTAAAGCTACCCCTGCCTTTAATAAAGAGTTATGTATATTGCATAAAGTATCACCAATTGAATTTAATGGTGTTGATGATGCAATCTTCCCGGAATATAATTCAGAAAATAAACTGTACATGGAATATCTTGACTATCATGGAAGTTTTTATGATGTTCCTGTCGAAACCATCATTACAGCGTGGAAAGAATGTTATGGAAGCGAACGAGTTGAGTTGTGGATTACCCTCTTTGAACAAAATTTTGCTAATAGAAAATTTGAGGGTGAAGAGATCGTTAAATAGTTTATGCAGATAGTGCCTATTATTGATATTTTGAAATTTATTGATTGTGATTTTATTTGTGTAGATAGTTTATTGGAAATTATTCATTCCAACAATGACTCTTTTATAAATAAAAATATTGCTGATACATTCCCCTATTCATTAATAATTGATGATGTAAAAAGATATTGCCTGGAACTATCAACAAATGCCGGTGTTAAAACAGTAGTAAAATTTCAAAATGAAAATTGTTTATATCAATTTTCATTGTTTGATAGTAAATATGGTGATAAAACCATTATGGTTATTATTGCAAAACCCAAAAAACAAATACCAGAAGTAATACAGGACATATGCCATAATTTATTTAAAGTAAAGATTGCTGATGACCTTCAACATTTTGTTGATGTTTTTGAATATATTTTAAATTCAATTATTCAAGTAACCGGAATGGATTGTGGAGGCATCTATATTATTGATCAGCTTACCATGAAACTTAAACTTACTTTTGCCAGAGGTTTGACTAACTCATATATTAAATCTGCATCCATTTATAACAACGAAAGCTGGAACTATCAGTTAGTAATGAATGGCACGCCGCAATTTATTGATTATACAAACATGGAACTTTGTGACAATGATTTTAGACGATTGGAAGGAATAAAAGCTGTTGCAATAGTACCCATAAAATTTAGAAATTCTATAATTGGTGTTATAAATGTTGGATCCCATTCTACAAATACAATTTCTCAAAATATATATCCGCTGTTAGAAGTTTTTGGTGAACAGCTTGGTACCATTATGGATAACTATATGGTTAAAAGTGTATTGGCTCAATCAAAATATAAAAAGGAAATAATTGATACCATACATGATGTGGTGTTTCAACTGGATAAAGATGGTATAGTACAATATATGAGCGGGAATATAAGTACTATCACAGGATTTACACCTGATGAAATACTTGGTAAATATTTTATAAACTTTATCTATCCTGAAGATGTGGCTATGTTTATCGAAAGTTGCGAACTGGCTAAAAGGAGGATATTTGAACCCCTTGAATATCGATTAATTACTAAAGAGGGAAGCTATCGATATATCTTAACGATATCTGAATCACATTATGATGAAAAGGGAAACTATATTGGATTAACAGGAGTTGTTACTGATATTCATGATAAGAAATTAGCTGAAATAAAGCTGAAAGAAAGTGATGAACGTTTTAAAACATTAGCTTCGTCGGTAGCAGCTGGTATTTTTGTTATCAATGACTTCAGGGTGTATTATGTTAATCCTGCAGTTATTCAAATTCTGGAATACCCAGAAGAGGAAATTCTGGGAAAATTATTTTGGGAGTTTATATCAGAAGAAGATAGGGGATGGATAATTGAACGGGCAAAAGCTCGATTAGAAGGAAAATCTGTTCCAACCCGATATGAATTAAGACTTGTTACAAGAAATAATACAATTAAATGGGTCGATTTTTCCGCTACGCAGATCATGTTAAACGGTAAACCTGCCACATTGGGCTCAGTATTTGAAATTACAGAAAAAAAACGTATTGAATCGGAATTAAAACAATCAGAGGAAAAATTTTATAAGGCATTCCATTCCAGTCCTATCCCAATGACTATCAATACCTATAACGATGGAATGTACAGGGAAGTTAACGAGGCTGCATTAACCACATTTGGTTTTTCACTTCAGGAAGCATTAGGGAAATCCATCTATGATCTGGATGTGTTTGCAGATAAAAATGAGTTAAAACAATATTTACAGGAATTACGAACTAACCGTGAAGTCAAAGATATGGATATTCTTTTCCAGACAAAAAATGGGAAGCTGAAGCAGTGTAGTATAAATTCGGATATTTTTATTTCTTCAAAGGAGGAATTTGTTGTCAGCTTGATTGTTGATATCACACAGATAAAGCAAAATGCTCAAATTATTTTAGATCAATTTAATGAGTTGCAAAAGATAAATGCTGATTTAGCTAATGTGCAGGCAAAAATTACCACCCAGAATATACAATTATCAGAAGAGAAGGAACTTTTAAATAGAATATTAGAGTCAATAACAGATGCTGTTATTGTAACCGATAGTTATGGTAAAATAGTTCTTGTTAATACTATTACCTGTAGCATATTAGGAAAACCAGCTAATTTGATCCTGAATACTATGGCAAGTGATTTACTCACCATAGAGTGCAAACAATCTGTTTCACTAAATTTTAAGGAAATATATGATACTTTGAAAAACAATAGTATTCATCAGGAATGTATATTACGGGTTAATGAGAGGAAGTATGATATTGAATTTAATTTATTGCCATTAAAAAATCAACACAATGATGTGAATGGCGCTGTTATTTTATTGCGAGATATAACACAGAAGAAAATTGTTGAGCAACAAATGGCAAAGACCTCTAAATTAGAATCAACTGGACTTTTAGCTGCTGGAATTGCACATGATTTTAATAATATATTAACTTCTATAGTTGGTAACCTTTCAATCGTAAAATATAAAATTAATGAAAATTCAGAACTATATAATAGTATACGTGGCGCCGAAACTGCTGCATTTAAAGCAAAAGAACTTACTCAGCAATTATTGACATTCGCAAAAGGTGGTTCCCCCCTTAAAAAACTTACTTCATTAAAAAATATTCTTGTAGAAACATCTACATTCGTATTACGGGGTACAGCCATCGAATTCCGCTTTATAATTGCCGATGATCTATACAATGTTGAGGTTGATGAAGCACAGATAGGGCAGGTTATACAAAATATAGTCATTAATTCACGTGAAGCTATGCAAGGATATGGCGTTTTAAAAATTGCGGCACATAATGTTATAGAAAATGATCCCGTACGAGTTATTATAGGTAATGAATTATATGTACAAATATCAATTGAAGATAATGGAGTGGGTATACCTCGGGATATTTTAGAAAAAGTATTTGATCCCTATTTTACAACAAAACCGCATGGTACAGGATTAGGGCTTGCGGTAGTCTATTCTGTTATAAAGCAGCATGGTGGTTATATTTTTGTTGATTCTGAAGCTGGAAAAGGTTCGCGTTTTGAAATATATCTTAAAGCCAGTAAAAATAAAGCTACATTAACAGAGATTCCTTATTGTGATAGTATAACAGTTACAGGCTGCGGAAAAGTATTAATTTTAGAGGATGACAGCAATATACAGTTTATTTTAAAAACAATGCTGGAAGAATTGGGATTTGAAATTGATATTACAATTGATGGAGAAGAAGCATTCTATAAATATATGAATGCAAAGTATAATAACAATAAATATGCTTTTGCAATTATGGATTTAACTATTCCCGGTAAACAAGGTGGCAAAGATACAATAAGACAGATACGGGCTATAGATAAAGATTTCAAAGTTATAGTATCAAGTGGATATTCAAATGATCCAGTCATGTCAAATTACTCTGAATATGGATTTAATGCAATATTACCAAAGCCATATCGATTGGAGGATCTTAAAAAGGTTATTGCCACAATAATGGCTTAAATAATATTTTTTTGTTTTTTTAAATAATCCGGCTATTTTTTATTATAATAGTAATTGTAAAGAATATTTATTGTAGTATAATAAAAAAAACTTGACACCGTCTGGTATAATAAACTATTGCTTTAATGCAATGAGTAAAAAAATGTTCTTTGGTAATAAAGTCAGGTAAATGGTTATACGAGAAAGGGTTGCTAGCTCAACTGGTAGAGCACCTGACTCTTAATCAGATGGTTCCGAGTTCGAGTCTCGGGCAACCCAATTTCCGCTACGCTGTGAAAATTTAGCTTGAAAAATTATATTGTTTTTCTGATATTGTTTACTGATATGCGAGCGTGGCGGAACTGGTAGACGCGCTAGACTTAGGATCTAGTACCTTATGGTGTGGGGGTTCAAGTCCCTTCGCTCGCAATAAGCGGGAATAACTCAGCGGTAGAGTGCAACCTTGCCAAGGTTGAGGTCGCGGGTTCAAATCCCGTTTCCCGCTCATATACAATAATAATCCCGATA
>JAKPOE010000368.1 GCA_029548025.1 Spirochaetota bacterium | reverse complement strand
CGAATAACAACAGTAAAAGAGGCAATATGCCTGTTGCTCTCCGATAAGGCTGTGCCTGTTGTTGAAGAAAATACTTTTGTCCGTTCCCCATCAATTGCCATCAAGGTGCCATCGGTTATTGCAATCCTGAATTATCATCAGCTGCCCCGTCGTAAGGTGGTATTTTCAAAATTAAATGTTATATACCGCGATGATATGCAGTGCCAGTACTGTGGCAGGCGCTTTCAGATGAAACAACTCACCGTTGATCATGTTATTCCACGGAGCCGCTGGGAGATAGTTACCGGCAAATCATTTAAGGAAGGATTTTCAAGCTGGCACAATTTAGTATGTGCCTGTAAATGGTGCAACAACCAGAAGGGCAGCAGGCTGATGCATGAGATTGGCTGGAGCCTGCTCAGGGAACCGTTTGAACCTGAATACATCCCCTATATTGTTGTAACTGCTGAAAAGGCAAAGAAGAAGGGGTGGCTCCCCTTCTGCGGATTCAATGTTAAGATTGTTGAGATGATCCCCTGATATGTTACTGCTGTGCCTGCATTGGCATGCAAGGATTTACCAGTAACTATCGCCACACATTTATTTGCCTTTTGTGTAATTAAGCAAACCACCCGCTATGATAATGGCGCGCTGACGCTGTGAAGCAAGTAACTTGCAGGTAATAGCCCTGCCGTTGATTGTCACAACCATGGTATCGTTTTGTACCTGTTTTACCTGATTGATACAATCGTCCATGACAACCTCATTGCCCTGCTGTATGCTGTCGTAATCAGATTCGTGAACAAAGACAAGCGGCAGTATGCCAAAGTTAATAAGGTTTGCGGTATGGATACGCTCAAATGATTTTGCAATGACCATCCTGATTCCCAGATATGCCGGACAAATAGCGGCATGTTCACGGCTTGAACCCTGTCCATAGCTGTGCCCTGCAACAATAATAGTAGCAAGCCCCTTATCCTTGTTTTGCAGCGCTCGGTGTGCAAATGTGCTGTCAACGTGTTCAAATACATACTTTGCATATTCGGGGATATTGGAGCGATACTTTAAGCGCTGACCTGCCGGCATGATGTGGTCGGTGGTAATGTTATCGCCAAGTTTTATGCCAACAACCCCTTTGACGGCATCAGGAAGCGGCGTGGTTTTTGGCGGCTGTCCAATATTGGGTCCGCGGAATATTGGCTCATTGCTTTGAAAGGGCGGTATAATCATTGCATCGTCAATGACAAATGATGCAGGCAGTGCAACCTGTGGATAACGTTCAGCAGGCTGGTCAAGCGGATTTTGCAGTGTGCCGCTCAATGCTGACAGCGCTGCTGTTTCCGGGCTTACCAGATATACCATGGCGTCCTTTGTCCCTGAGCGCCCTTCAAAATTGCGGTTATTGGTACGCAGCGACACCCCGCCGGAGATGGGGGCACCACCGTTGCCAATGCAAAAACCGCAGGCACTTTCCATAATGCGTACACCGCTTGCAATAATATCAGCTAAATAGCCTTCTGTGGCAAGCATCTGCAGCACCTGTTTTGAACCGGGCGCTAATATGCAGCTTACATTGGGATGAACCTTTTTGCCTTTCAGTATTGTTGCAACAGTCACTAAATCTTTATACGATGAGTTTGTGCAGCTTCCAATGGCAACCTGATCAACCTTCATGCCTTTGATAGCAGCAACAGGTACCACATTGTCGGGAGAGTGCGGGCATGCAATCATTGGTTCAACGGTGGACAAATCAAGCTCAATAACCTTATGGTATGTAGCATCGCTGTCGGGAAGCAGTTCAACATAATCATCAGCGCGCCCCTGTGCCTGTAAAAATTGCAAAGTTATTTTGTCAGCAGGGAAGATTGAGGTGGTAACGCCTAATTCGGCACCCATGTTGGTAATGGTTGCGCGTTCGGGTACCGATAGCGTTGCAGCGCCAGGTCCGGTATATTCTATTACATAGCCTACATTTCCTCTGGTGGTAAGCATTTTCAAGATGGTAAGGATAATGTCTTTAGCGCTTACCCATGCTCGCAGCTTTCCGGTTAAATATACATTGATAACCTGTGGACAGGTTAAATAAAAAAGTCCACCACCCATGGCAACTGCCACATCAAGCCCGCCTGCACCCATAGCAAGCATTCCCATACCGCCAGCAGTAGGTGTGTGGCTATCCGAGCCAAGCAGTGTTTTACCCGGTATAGCAAAACGTTCCAGGTGAACCTGATGACATATTCCATTGCCTGCCTTAGAATAGTAGATGCCATAGCGTGCGTTCATTGTTTGTAAATATTTATGGTCGTCGGCGTTTTCAAAACCAACCTGCAATGTGTTGTGATCAACATACGAAACGGAAAGCTGGGTTTTTACCCGATCAATCCCCATTGCTTCAAACTGCAGATATGCCATGGTGCCGGTAGCATCCTGCGTTAGCGTCTGGTCAATGGTTATGCCAATCTCATCACCGGCATTTAGATTGCCTTCCTGTATATGTGAGCGTAGTATTTTATAGCAAACCGAGTAACCCATGGTAAAACCTCTTATATAGGAATTAAGTATTCAGTATCAAAGTTAGCGCATCAGCAAAGTTTTTCAGGTTTGTGGCGATAGTTACCCTGCAACAATCAATATCGGTATAGGCAGGTGCAGCGGAAACAAAATCCCTGCAACGTGTGACAATATCATTGATGGCAGCTTCATCGTATAAAAGTGAATGCAGTTTGCCACCGGGATAGGCAAGCATAAGCGATAGTTGCTGATGATAGGTGGTTGGATTTAAAAGAATACAGTTGCAGTTGCACAACATCGCCTCGTAAACGGTTATACCAAAGTGTGTTATCACAACCTTACTGCGGGCAATGGAGTGGGCACCATGCTGCAATGAAGTGCAGCCAGTATTGCTTATGACCTTGTTGCCATCAGAGCACACATACGTAAACTTATTGCCCATTGCAGCAATAAGGTGCTGGCTATCAAAGGTTGAGGCATACAGAAAGCAATCAATATCTTTTTCAACGGTTGATGGAAGTGCCTGCAAGGATTCATAAAAGTTATAGCCGTATAAAAACAAATCGTTGCCGGCTGCAAAGCTATTGCTGGTTGCAGTGTGTAGAGTGGGCAGCAGGTCAATTGCCCTGAATGCAAGCGGGCGCCCCTTTCCGCAGTCATCAATGACAATAACAGGAGCTATCGCCTGCAATTGTTGTATCTCTTCTTCTGTTGAATCGCGCATGTCACGTAGTATGCAGGTGGTTTGTTTGGGAATGCTGGCCGCCACCATGGATTGCAGCGAGGATGGCACCGTATATGCTTTGCTTGCATGCACAAGTGTTACGCTCCAGCGGCGCCTGGTTGCTAAAAACCATGCCAGCAAGAGCATCCGCTGAAGATGTCCCTGCCCAATATGAGCGCCCGAATCGGTTACAATTGTTATGTGCATACTATTCATGCGAGGTCATGGGTTTTTGCTGTACTGCTGCATTTATCGACACAAGTGCGGGATTTTTTTCTAAGTATTTGATGACATCATCAAGGGAAAATACTGTGCCCGTATACAGAGCATCATACAGATGCTTTGCAAGTGTATAATCGTCCTGGGTATCCACGGTTAAGCGTAGCTTGCTGAAGGGATTATGCAGTGGTACATCAAAATAGTTAATGGCAAATATGTCCGGGTTTTCTTTTATATAGGGTGTAACATGCTCAAAGTGGTGTGGTTGTGTGCTTTGGGTGTATGCGCGCTCCAACGCCTGTGCTTTGATTACCTCAACACCGGTGCCCAGTGGAAGGTTTTTTGCCGCACACAGGTCTGTGTTGAGCTTTATAGCAGTGTCAATGACCATTGATGCATAGGCTGCATCGGTAAAAGGATTGTCGGCGGTGATGCGTACAATATAGCTGCCGCCAAAACGCCTGTATGCCCTATAAAAACGTTCCAGAACATTGTGCATGGAGCCGCGGAATACAGAGACATTGCATTGCTGTGCGATAGTTACCAGTGAATCATTTTCACTGTCATCAGGGATTGCAAGCACAACGGTGTTTACAGCGCTGATTGCCCTTGCACGCTCAATAACATGCGCAAGCAGTGGCTTGCCGGCAAGTGGCATCACCGACTTGTGAGGTAGACGTGTTGATTGCATGCGTGCCTGTATAATAGCGATTACCGATTGATTGTTTGCAGTCATGGATATTTTATCCTGATTATAATGCTATACCCGCCTGAGGAATACATGGTACTATACAAAAAGCAGGCAGCAGTATTAGTACTGTAATATCGTGATGGATTGCTTTCTATCAAGTATAATTTTATACAATGGGAAAAAAATAGTGCACATGGGTAGGTGCCATGCAATTGAATTGTACTGTGCATGCAATATGGGCACAGTAATTATTACTTGACATAGTTATAGTAATTGTGGTATCTTATTGACAGGTTGTATACCATTAATCATCAAAAAATACAAAAGGATAGTTTAAATGATTAACACATTTGAGATATTTCAAAATCTAAAGGAAACCTTTGGTGAAAAGGAAGCTACAGTATTAACCAATTTACTTATAAAAATGTACAATGACATAAATCAAACTGTTACAAAAGCAGAATTTCAGGAATTGCGTGTTGTAGTTGGTGAATTGGCTGAAGCGCAAAAGAGGACTGAGGAGCGTGTAGAGGAACTGGCACAGGCGCAGAAGAGGACTGAAGAGCGTGTAGAGGAACTGGCACAGGCGCAAAAGAGGACTGAGGAGCGTGTAGAGGAACTGGCACAGGCGCAGAAGAGGACTGAAGAGCGTGTAGAGGAACTGGCACAGGCACAAAAGAGGACTGAGGAGCGTGTAGAGGAACTGGCACAGGCACAGAAGAGGACTGAAGAGCGTGTAGAGGAACTGGCACAGGCACAAAAGAGGACTGAGGAGCGTGTAGAGGAACTGGCACAGGCACAAAAGAGGACTGAGGAGCGTGTAGAGGAACTGGCACAGGCACAAAAGAGGACTGAAGAAAGCATAAAAGAACTTACCCGTGCACAACGGGAGAATGAAAAAATCCTGAAAAATTTTATGGTAGCATTTGATGATCTTAAAAAACAGGTTGGTGGACTTTCTATGGTTGTGGGGTATGGAATTGAAGATGATTTGATGCCATTGATGCCTCAGTTTGTCCAGAATACTTATAAGGTAAAATCATGCGAGGTTGAACGAAAATATATTTTATATGATGATGGTAATTATGATGAGGTTAATCTTCATATACGTGCAAAAAGGAATGGCAAAGATGTATATATTATAGGTGAATGCAAGGCCCAACCCGGTAAAAAAGATATAGATAGATTTGATAAGATGTTAAAAAGGATTAAAAATCATTATAAATCTGACATTTATGGATTTATTGTAGGCTATACCTATCATCCTGAAATAGAAGAATACTGTAAAAAACATGCCATTGATATTTTTAAAACGTATGAAATAAAGCGTTTGGCCGAAGTAAAAAAGAGAAATAAAAAACAGTAAAAAGAAAGAGCAAAAAGTATAATCACACGTTAAGAGCAAGGTAGTAGCCATGCACATGACGCTTTAACAAACGAAAGAGAAGAAAAATACATAATAGTAATGTTATCATAAGCAAATTGTACAAAATGAAGCTGATACTGTATAATGTGTAACAAAATTACCTATAAATTTTATGTTGAGTAATCTAATACTATAAACACTAACTATTATATAGAGGGAGGGCTCTATGATAGCAACACAACATTTTTTACAGCGTGCGCATAACAGAGGTATTACAAATATGGAGCTTCAACTGGTGCAGATGTACGGGTATCAAAAAAACGACTGTATTATCCTGGATAGAAAGCAAACCAGGGATATGCTGGATGAGCTAAACAAGCTGCGCAGGGTATTGATAAATATTTATGAAAAGGGTGGTATTTCAATGGTGGTGCAGGATGATAGCTTAATAACTACCTATCCTATCAATAGGCGCATTAACAAGAAAAAGGCAAAATATCATGTGTAATATTTGATGAGGCTTGCAATAACAATGCACTGTTGCAAGCCTCTTTTTTTTAATTATTCTGTATTATTGATGTGATGCTGTAACTACTCAGAAACTGTGGGAAAAATCAAGCATGGGATGATAGAGGAGTTATATAAATATTAAAATGTTATTGACTAATACTATAAAGGTAATACCATGAAAAAACAGCGCTTATATATTTTAATAATAATGATGATAAACAACATGATTGGCAATAAATCAAAAGAAGAACTATTAAAAGAAAATTTTGAATACATAGACAAGTCAATAAGAAATGTTAATAATAAATATAATTATAATCTTACAGATGAAGATAGGGAAGATATTTTACAGCAGATATGTTTAAAGCTGTATGAAACAGGTTTTGATAATTTTCAATGGCAGTGCAAGGTAACAACATATATCTTTAAAATAGTAGAAAATGAAATACGATCCTATGTACGAAAAAGAAATAAAATAATAGTATCTACGGATTTAAGAAAGCATGATGAACAATATAATAATAACATTACAGAAGATTTTATCAATAATATCTCCTATACTATAGATTTTGCTCAGCAACTAACCAATGATGAAGTAGCTAAAATAATTAAGGATACCGTTGATGCAATGCCTGCTTTACAACAGCTTATTTTTAAATTACATTTTGTAGATGGAATAAAACAGGAAGATGTCGCAAAGATGTGCAAACGGTCACAGGCTACTATCGCTGAGCATATAGGAAATATACGGAAAAGCATTAAACAGGAAGTGGAAAAAAAGTTCAAAGGATTTATAAAGGAGTTGCAGTAACATGGGACACTTAGGCAATGATCTGCAATGTAGCAGCCAGATGGAAGAATTGGTACTGGGTGTTGCTGATGGAACAATTACTGATAATGCCATTATTGATGAGGTGCTGGAGCATTTAGTCCATTGCAACTATTGCTATGAACTATATAAAGATTATTTTATTATTGCACAACCCTTACTCACGGAACAACATGGTGATGATACACTTACCCTTGATATTGATTATGATAATGGTTTTATACCGCTGAATGTAAATGCTCAATCCTTTGCTGCCCAAAATGTTGTTGCTGTTTTGTCAAAACAAAAGGAACCGGTAATTGAGTTTGAAATACCCTTAGCGGATGGTGCGCTGACTGTAAGGATAATACATGTTGATGGTGTTTTTGATATTGTTGTTTCAAATAGTAACAATAGTAATGGCGCAAAGATATTTTTATTAACTGATGAAAAATTTGAAGTGGCAACATTGTCAAATAACAGAGCAACATTTACCTTTATAAAGCCAGGTATTATTACTTTAATATACAATTTTAAAAAAATTATAACCATAAAATTAAACTGTAAATAGAACATGTAATAATAATTTGTTATACTTTACGCTGTTGTATAACTAACAGGGTATGATAGTATGAGCATAATTTATATTGATGAAAGCGGAGCATTTGACCAGTATCAAAAAAAGCGTAATGTTATTGGTGGTATATGGTGCAAGATGCCAGTACCACACAATGAAGTAAAACAGTTATTTTCACAATGTGGACTATCAAAAGTTCATGCCTGCGAACTGGATAACGAGACGCTTTCATTGCTTGTTCAAAAGCTTATACCATTTTGTGAAGGTCATTCCATAAAGCCCGTTATTTTGCTTCCACGAAGGGGTTTTTTCATTATTAGCGATACAGCCACCTATATTAATGTGCTGAGCGATGGATTGGTTGAATTTATAAAAACTTATGCAAAAGAACTTGATGCCACTATTGAAATCATTATTGAACACAGAAAAGGCTTTAAAGTAGATGTTGATACAAAAAGGCTCCATGAGGCAATTGCAAAAGGAGTAGCGCTTAGCAAAGTACAAAACAATATAAACTACACAATAACATTTAGAGGGAAAGATAATATTTTTTTGCAACTGGCAGATGTGGTGGTTCACAGCTTTTACCGTCTTGACCATGATGGCAGCTTTTTAAAAGGTGAGGTAAAAGAAGCATTTAAGGAATGGATGGAACCAAACACAGTATATATTTATGGCAATGAATCGTATGTAACAAGAATTTATGATTGCCTGCGAAAGGGCGATTATGGTGAAGCCTTACAGCTCTATGCAAACCATTACATGATTCCTGAAGTACGGCAACAGAAAGATTTTATAATAAAAAACATACTGAAATTGAGTCAGCCAACCATGGCGGTAGTTCTTAAAAACATACTGACATTATACTATGATAAGGTAAATACCAACCGTTTGTTAAATGAATATGAGCCATTGGTTAAACTGTGGATTTATACGATATTGCCGGATATTGAAAAAGCAATAGCTGATGGTAATAACACCAGCACAGCTGTTGATGATTTGTACTGGGCATATGGTGAACTGTATCAAATTTTGTTAACCATATACAATCATAAAGGGCAGATAGCTGATTTTGAAACTACCTATAACGAAGCACGGATACTGTTAAAAAAAGCAGTATATGACCTTGATTCATTATCCGTGCGGATACGAATACAGGTGTTAAATGCTGTACACTATATTAACCAGTATCAGTTTGAGCAGGCGTATACCAGCATGAAAGTATTAGCTAAAAGGGTGGAAGATGCGTTTGTCTTTTTATCTGAAGCGGATAATGATGTTAAGGTAAAGCCGCGGATACTTGGCGAAATATACGGAACAATGGTACAGGCATGTATGTACCATACGCTTGTTACTAAAAACAATTTCAATGAGGCACGGGAGCTTTCAAATAAGGCACTACATTTATTTTCTCATACAGATGATATACAGCGGCAGTATCAGTATCGTGCTCAGATTGAAACTTACGATGGCAATTACGAACAGGCTATGCAATATATTGCAAAAGGGGTGGGATGCACAACATACAGCGACGATGATTTAATTGCGCAATGTTTAAAAAATAAATCCATGTTTGGGTTGCAACATTTATTGCGTATCTGGTACTGCAAACTTATGAATGGTTATGAAAATACTTATTATACCGTTTTGTCAAATATAAACAAACCAGGAAGTACAATAGCAAAAAATTATAAAGAGATAATGGAACACAAGGTTTATCCTGTTCATAGTATATACCGGTGTGTTATTGTTATATATGGTTTATTGCAGTCAAAACATTGGGAAGAACATATTAATAAACTGTTGCCCAGAGCAAAAGAATTATTTGATGGACAGCCATTAACAATGCAAACATTACAGTTAGGATTGCTTGCTGATGTTTTGTGGATATTTGCACACCATGATGCAGAAAATAAAGAAATCATGGATAGATTTAACAAACGATTTAATGATGTGATGCATGAGGCATCAAAATATGCAATTGGAGATTATCTGCAAAAGGCATATCAGCACTATCAGCAAACACCGGTAAAAAAGTGGAATACATTATGGTGGGTTTTCCCTTTTTAAAAAAAAGAACATTGCCAGTAACTATCGCCCATAACATAGGTATGATTAATTTCCATAATAAACATAATTGTATAATGCAATATCATCGTTGCCAAAGTTTTTTTGTAATTCTTGCAGTGCGCTGGCATAGGCGTTATAATAGGTAGTGTTGCTGGTAATATTTTTTAAAAAGGTTTTTATAAAAACAAAGCTGCGTTGTGCTTCCAGAAAAAAGTTTGTGCCAATGTATGTTGCAACTCCCATTTTTAGCACGGCATACGCAAACGAATTTTTTAAAAATAAACTGCCGCTTGCAGATTGGCAGGCATTAACAACCATGCATTGTGGTGGGCTTGCATGAAAAATTTCACAATCATCAATGGAAAATATACTTCCATCCCTGCATACAAGTCCGGTAGTTTCAGGTGTTGTGCTGAATACAGCATGCCCGTAGTAAATGATAACTGCGCAGGGGAAATGTTTGCTTATGGAAACCTTTAGATTGCTTGCACTGGCAGCTTCAACAGTTGTTATATTGTAAGCGTTGTGAGAGCTTGCAAGCATTTTAATGTTTTGTTCAAATTTGTTAAAATCAGGGATATTGTTAGAAGAGCCAAATATGATGATAATTTTTTTATTGGAACTATAGACGGAAGGTTCGGAAAATTCTTTATCCCTGTTGGGAATCCTGACAATGGGAAGCTGTATGCCATAGTGTGATAGTACCAGCTCCCATGGGATTGATGCAACCTCTTCATCGGCAATGATGCGCATGTTGCTGATAGGACAGTTGGTTTTTAAAAATGTTGTAAGCTCGCGCGAAAAAAGAAGGCTGCAAAGTGTTAGAACATGTGACTGTGTATGTAAGACGGTATAGTTCTTGCTATGACTTATTGAGTAATTGATATCATCGCGGCATGATGATAGCAGATTGCTTAATTGTTCAATATCATTGCTATGTATTTTTTTTGTTCCAAGTTTGTACGAGCAGTCATTGAAATAGCATTCATATCGCATGGTATTGTTATTATCATCATAGGCAATGCGTAACACATTGTCGTGTACAGAAAATTCTATAATTGTTGAGGCTTTTTGAATATAGAGTATTTCTGAGCCAGGCTGGGGTATACCTGATTCTAAATACTGTTTATTTGAATCAATATATGCTATATCCAGTTTCAGTGATGATGCAATAATGCCAATTTGTGTGGACATTATCTTTTTACCTGAGGTTATATCGCATAAGACAGGCGGAAATTTTTTTGAAAATTCCTTTATGGTGCGCTGCATTATGGTAATATTATCTTGATGATTGGTGGGGCTAAGCTCAACGGGATGTAGCTCTATGCCACGGGTAGCACAATGGTGTTTTATTTGTTGAAGAAGCTGTTCCTTTTCAGGTGTATACAATAATACACAATGGTGAGGAAGTATGGCATTGAGCATAAGCAGCACAGGGTGTATATTGGGCGAAAGTATGGTTATTACAGTGCTGTAGGGTTTTGCATGCTCGGATAGTAAGTAGTGTGATAGCTGGTTATGCAACGATTGGCTTATTACCGGTAAAATTTCTTCTGTGTAAAACGAATAGCGCTTTTTTTTTGGGAGGTTGTTCCATTGTTTGGTTAATGTCATTAATGATTGCATGTATAAAGAAAAAAATAATAATATACCAGTGTCAACAAAATTTTAACACTCCATGCTGATTTGTGCAAATTTACATTTTTAGTACAGTATAAAAAAAATTACTGCCTGACATTAGCTTTTCAAGGATCTGTTTGTATTGCATAATGCAACTGCTTTTTGGTAATATTTTATATTATGCTTTTTAATTTTATCTTCATAGCGGCTAATAAAAGATGATAGCCTTGTAATATTACTAATTTTTTTATAATTACCAATATGCTTTTTATTCATAAATGCATGACATAGAATACATAGTACCTGTAAATTATCTTGATGATTATTGGCTTTATTGCCGTCAATGTGATGCACTTCAATAAAGCGTCTATCAGCAAAATTACTATCTATAGTAATTTTACAATGTGAGCACGTATAATTTTTTCTTTTGCGTAGTTCGTTGCTTATATTAACCCAGTTGCTTGTATAGTTTTTGTAATCGCGTTGAATTGGCAATGGTAAATCATCCTTGCCAAATGTACCACCAATTTTGTTGTTATTAATATAATTATTACAATATTCAGATACCGTAATAACTCTCTTTATATTCTTACTTAAATTTAAACAGTTTTTGCATAATTTTAATTCTTTTTCAATGCCGTCAATATCTTTCATTTTTACAGGATAATTATTAAATTCATAATGGCCATCAAAATTATTCATCTCCATTTGTTCTTCAATGGTTTTACATTTATAAATATGAAATTTAGGGACAATGGTACCAATATTATTTGTTTTAGCATAATGAATGTCGTACCCTTTTTTTATATATATATACCCTTTAATTTTGTCCTTGTTTCGTTGTAAGAAAATCCCATCTTCATTAAAACAAATGTTTTTTAGAAGTTCGTCCTGATTCAATGTCTTTTGTATTACAGGCAAAGGTGTTTTTGGTTTTTCCATTTTACCATGGGTTAATTGTAACACTACCTCTTTTAATTGTGAAAAATCATAGATGTCGTTATTGCTATGCATTTAATTACCCATGGTATCCAATATGGTTTTAACAATTGCATCGGATTTTGTTACTATTTTAAATTCAACCCTTCGTGATTGCATACGATTTTCTTTTTTCCCTGATTCCAGTACAAAGTTGCCATCGCTATCAAGAACCCTGCCCCATGAAAACCCTGTTGCGGTTAACCAAAATCGTACTATTTTTTTATCGTCTTCGTTTAAGGTATAATAGGGAGATGAAGGGCTTTCAAAAAAGTATTGCAGTACGCTTTGTGTTCGCTCATAACTAAGTCTAAGGTTATATAAATAATCACCCCATGAGTCAGTATGTCCTTCAATTCTTACTTCAGCAATATGCTTTTTATATGGCGCTTTTAGCAAAATAGTAAAATACCGTGTAAAAAAATTATCAAGAATATTTTTAAATTGTGGACGGAGGTCGCTTTTGTTGTAATCAAACAATACCTTTTCGTTTTTAAAGCGGATGGTTAAATCTTCACCTATTATGGCATCCCATCTTTCTTTTTTAAAGTCATTTTCAAATTCTTTTTGTAATTCGTTAAACAGTGCCATCTTTACATTTTTATATTCTTCAAGAATCTGGTTGCGCTCTTTTTGCTGCTGTTTTAGCTGTAATATATAGGCAACAGAAATAAACATAAAAATAACCATTAAACCAGTCATGATATCGGACATTGAAATCCAGTAATGATCTGATTTTTTATGCATATATTACTCCGTATATAGGTTATTTCCTTCAGGATTTAAAATGCTATCAAGCCTTTCGGCATACTCTGTTACCATGCTTTGTAATACTGCATCAAGATTTTCAAATGATTTATTGAGCCGTTCATAAAAATATCTATCGCTTTCTTCAAATTTTTTCAACAATTCCATATTTCCTTTTTCAATAAAGTTGATTGTTTCATTCATCCTTTCTTTAATATCTGCCCAAAATTGTCCACTTGTATCACGAAGATTTTCAATCTCTTTAAGGTTATCAATGAGCTTTGCAATACTTTGGCCTAAATCTTTTTCCATGTCCATCCAGTTTTGTAAAGTAATGGCGCTTTTATCCATTTTTTCAGTTGCCTGTAGTAGATGTTTTGCTGAATCAACCAGCATGGTGTTCTTTGTAAGCACTGCTTCCAATTCTTGAATAAGTGCTTTTAGCTTTCCTTCGCCGTCAATGAGTTCTTTGGTGTATTGTGATATCTTTTCAAGATTACCAGAAGTAATGCCCAGCTCAGATGATATGGTTTTAAACTGATTTATAAGTGTTTGCACCTGTTCTTTGTTTTCATGCTGCCATTGATTAAGACGTTCCACCGATTGATTAAGTTCTTCAAAGTTTTCTTTTACCAGACGTTGCAACAATTCATTCAAGCGCTCGTTAAATCCGCCAATTACATTTTCAATGGCTTTAACTAATGCCTCGGTATTGCTCTTTTCAAGTAATTTGCCAAACTCTTCAAATTTACTCCCTATAAATTCTCGTGATTCCAGTAAAAGATTTTTAAATGATTGCACATGGTCATTTGTATTTTTGATAAAGTCAGATTGTTCCATGCGCATCTTACTGATTTGAGTTAAAAGGCTTGTTTCAGTATCAGCTCCCACATTTTTATGTATGGATTCCAGTATCTTGTTTTGTTCATCAAAATTATCATGTAACGAAGTGCGCAATTTTATAAGATAAGTGGCTATGCTGTTGTCGTTATCCCCATGGATGTTTGTAATGAGTTCATCCAGTTTAGTAGTATGGTGTTCTTTAAAATCAGCAAAAAGCTTAAGCAACTCTTTTAAAACCGAAAGCTCATCATCAACATACAATTGATTTTTTCTAGTATGTTGAATATTTTCAATGAAACGAGAACTAATTAAAGAAAATATAATTCCTAATATAGAGGTTAAAAAAGCAGTTTTTAAACCCCCAAGCAGATATGGTATACTGGTGGTTATATTATTTACATCAAAATTCATAAGTGCAATGAAAATTCCAACAAAGGTCCCCAGAATACCTAATGTGGTAAAGATGCCGGGGATTGAATCTAAAAATATATCATTAATAGTTTGCGGTTTATTATATGCCTGCCATATATAATAACCACTGTACATGGCAAAAAAAAGTATTACCAGTGTTGCTATAACTGTTATTGCAATCATAATAACTCCTGTATCTATTGTAACATAAGCCTTTAATAACCAGCAAAGAATTAGTTGCAAAGTAACTATCGAACAATAATTAGACATGCTGAGGCATTATTGTAATGGTAAATTTTATTTATACTGTGCAGTTTTTCTACTATTTTTTATGCAATGTGATGAAAAAAAATCCTATATTTATGGTTGATTTACTATCAAATAGGATACAGGTGCAAAAGTATCAGGTAATTTTTGTAAAAAAATGGATTGTTAAAAACTATTGCATGCATTATATTACATAGTAACGATGAGGTTGAGGTAAGCAGTAGTGGTACCTGGACAATGACTATCGCCATATAATTAATGGTTTGCTTATTATAAAAAAAGCATACTACTATACCATATATGAGGAGGAAACTATGAAACGCTACACAACGCTCCTGCTCATCCTTGCTGTAGCTGGCTTACTGGCATGTGGTTCTAACTATGTTCGCACGAATTCGTCAGGTAGTTCATACAACTATAGCTACGATGAACGAGACTTTAACAAGTATAAGTGGTCAGCATGGCAGCGTTCACAGTGGGTGCAGAACCACAACGGCTGGATTTTGAACGTTAAGAAGTGTACCTACCACAACAGGTGGAATGGCCACACGTTTGCCATGTGGTCGTTTGATCCCAAGTGCGAATCGTTTTATACCGCCTATCAGATAACCCCCGAGATGTGCCATGGGGAAAACCCGAAAAAGTTCTTATGGGAACGCGGGTTTAGAAACATTATGTACTATGAGCCAGCTAACGTGGATATTGAGTATTTGAACCCAAACGTTGCAAACTTTACACGTGAGGAAAAGTCATTCACAACAGCTGGTACAGTCATAGGGCCACGGAAAATTGGTGTCAATAAAGGTACCGCAATAGCCAATGCTCCTGAGCCGCTAACACCCCAGGAAGCGGCGGCAAAAGAGCGTGAAGAGAGGAAACGTATTATGGCCATGCAAGACTACGATAAAAAGGCAGCGGAATTAAACAACTATATAGTACAGATCAATAAGGCAACCCGGTTACTCAATGCCTACCTTGCGGCAACCAATCAAACATTGACCGAAGAAGAAGCAGCATATCAGGCATGGCTCGTAAACGCCATGATTGCGACATGTCGGGCAGATGTCTATGATAAAACGTCATGGTATAGGTATGAGGACGGCACTATTGAGCATCTACAAAATTACTACTGTTTGCATAATCTCTATTCAAAGTTTGTATTTCGATTTTCGATTGATCTGGATGGGAAGAACACAGAACCCAATCACTTACGTCAATTTTGTGATGAGTACTGGAAAAAGTATCATGAAAGTGAGCAAGCTGCAAAAAATAAGTAGGATACAGCATCAATCATAGACGAAACGAACTTCGTTAACGACAGGCGTAGCGCCGTTGGTGGTGGCGATTTCCATGACAACGTAGTAGGGAACAGCATCGAGGTCAGTATACTGATTTGGCCCCAGCGTCGCTACGTAGTTCTGGTCCATAAGATTGAATGACGACAGCGAGGTATAGAGTTTATACGATATACCATCGAGTTGAGGAACATGGGGCGATAGTTATTGGTAAACAAATGTATCCAGCACAAACAAGGCAATGCTTATAACAACATTTTTTGTGCGATAGTTACAGACCTATGGGATCAAAAGAAGTCTTATCGTGCACAATCCAGAACTTATCAAATACAAGCTCTCACCCTGTGTTAACATAGATGTCGCCTAAAATATTTAGGAGACGGATATGAAATACACAAGAAGGATCAAGGAATCGGTATTACGCAAGGTACTGCCCCCGGAGAGCAGAAGTGTGCTTGAAGTGGCGAAGGAGATGGGCATATCTGAACAGACAATTTATAACTGGAAAAGCCAGACTAAAATGGGTAAATTGTCTATAGATGATCAGGAAAGTCCGTTGTCAACAAGCCGACTCGAACGCTTCAACCTGCTGCTTGATGGTAATGGCCTTAGAGAAGAAGATTACGGGAAATGGCTGCGGGAAAATACGGCAAATGTTGCTTAAAAAAAGCGACATCTTTGTTGACATTAAGCGAATGATGCTCCTTAGCAGTTGTGCGATTCATCTGATACTCAATAAATTTTTAACTCAACAGCCTTGGACGGCGATTGCGGAACTGATAATAATTTAATCACCTCTATTAATCCATAACGCCATATCAATAACTCGGAGAGATGATTCAAAAAACAATGACATTTTGTCTTTATACTTTTTAGCTAGACCCCATACAAATTGTTGGTATTCTTTATATATATTAATATCTTGATTTGCATTTTTATGTTTAACACCGACAGCCTGTAAAACCATTTTATCAAATATAGATATTTCATTGGGATATATAAAATGAAGAATTGTTGTTCTTACTGGAAGAGCCATGTTTGTTATTGCTCCATAAATTTTATAATTGTTAAAACTCTCTAAATGTTTAATTATTTCTTCAATATTTTTTGTAATTGTGCATGGTAAATACTTAATATATTTATTAAATTCATCGTCTGTTCTTTTTTGAAGAGCAGTATCATTATATAATTTATAACATATATTTTTCACTGCGGCTGGTTGAGAATATAATTTCCAATAGAGTATCGCAATCAATAGTTTAATGGGGAAATTTTGTTTTGGATCTTTTTTGATAGATTCAAATTTCTCTTTTACTTCTTTAGATATTAAATTATAACACTGTCTATCAGAATTTGGTTTTGGATCAAAATATTCAAGATATTGACTATTTGGATCATACTTTTTACAGTGTGAATCGTAATCATTATACAATTCATTAAAATTATAATTATTTAACGGATCTTTCATAATATTCACTCCTCTTAAATATTTTAAGACCTCCACAGATGGCGGTCTAAAGTTTTTTGGTCGTTACGCAAAACAGCCTAATGTATATAATACTTACGAGATTAGCAAAGAAGCTGGTCTAAGTGCCGAAGGCACGCAGCCAGATACGCTCTGTTAGGCGATGTTTCGGCTTTCATTCTCCAATTAGGCTGTCTATTTCTGCTCTTTGGGAAGATTCTGTATAAAATGTTGCGTCATTATCATCCCATTTAACTCTATCTCGACTATCTTGTTTTATAAACCCTTTACAAAGCAATGAATGAACTTGAGGTTTAATTTCCTCACAAGACAAACCTAGATATTCACATATTGCTTTCAGACTTAACCGATGAGGACTATGCCTGATGGTTCGTAAGATGTTTATTTCATTCTCATTTAGCGGACTTGAGAACTGTTCTGTGTTTCGGCCAGAACTTGAGAAAATTATATTACCATTTTTGAAAACGATAAGTTCTCCTGGTGAAAAATTCTCCCATCGCTCATTGGTTAGGGGTTTTGTCGCCACAATAAAACCTTTTTGCGATGGGTCTTTCTCTTCTGCAAGATTAATCTCGAAATCTTCATCTATTAAGTAAACCCTATCAAATGGAGCTACTCGATGAACTAAACAAAGACCATTGTAACCATTTTTATCAAAGTAGCAGAACAGATATTCTCCATCAGAAAAAAGACAGTTGAATTTACCGTAAGTGTTAATTTTCCCTAGTTGATTCCATAACCATCTGAAATGCTCTTCTTCCCATTGAATTATATTTCTCTCTTCAATAGACTTGAGAATATGGCAAAATGCCCATTCCGAATCTGTTCCACCTACAGGTTTAAATCTCCCTAAATCTAACCCTTTATAATCATCCAATGTGCCATTATGTGCAAATACAAATTCTCTACCATTTAACTCCCTTTGGAAAGGATGTGTATTTTTGTAAGTTATTGATGAAACACTTGCAAATCTTACATGAGCAATATATATTTTAGATTTAATTCCTGGATAGCCCATTATAAATTTAGATAAGGTGCTCCTATCTGCACTTATTGGTTCTTTAATGATTTGTACAGATCCATCTGGATAAAAAGCTAATCCCCATCCATCTGGATTCTCTTTTCCTCTACGACGAAATCCTCTAAAGGATAGATTCATTTTGACGGGCTGATTGAATGATAACCCTAATAGTTCACACATTTTATCACCTAATTACCGTAATTTCGCCTAACGTTTCGCGCATAAATGACGTCGCATGACAGTGCGATGTGGTGAAGCCGGCTTCGCCGGCGGAATTCGAACACGGCCAGAGGCCGCGCGCAGCTTTTATGCGCTGTTATGTGCCGCAACCAGCCTTTTAGCAAAACATTACCCACAAAAGAAGCCGATTGTGAATAATTCCTATTACTAAAAGTCAATACCTACACAAGTTAAATCCAATTCTCCCATGAATCTTGAAATATTACAGGGATATTCATATTTTTGCATACTCGAATTGTATGCCCAGTACCACCAGATTCAATATTACTTAAATCAACATAAAATAATGCTGCCACAGGTGAGTCAAATAGCTCTGTATATTTACATACCTTCATCGTATCACGAATTAAATACTTTGCTTTTGCGGTTAATGATGCATTTTTGTTCATATTTTCAATTAAACTTTTATATTTCGGCGTATCTTTTATAGTTTGGTTGATTATTTCCTTTTCAGCAACATCACTTAAGGATTCAGGACTAACATATATTGCACCAATTATTCTTTTATTTTTCTTGTGGCTATTATAAGGAATAACAATTTGAAGTCGAGTTGGATCAACATTTTTAACACCTAATGAAAATGCTTCATCTGTGCCAGATGCATTTCCAGTTCGAAATATCAATCTCGGGAAATCTTTTGCAAGTTTTTCGCCAACCTTAACGGCTTTATCATAATAATTTTTTGGTATGTTGCGTTTCCCTTCAATTAAAACAACTGGATCATTATATTTAGCTAATATCTCTTTAAATTGATTATAGTTCATAATTTAAATAAATCCTATTTTAAGATGTTAAATCGCTCTATAAAATTATACACAGCATTAACACCAGGTGCCCTGAAATGCCGTGCTGGCTATGGCACATATCGTACCCGGGCTATGTGACATTGGCCGTAGCGTAGCGAAAACCAATGTGGCGAAGCCCGAGAAGCGCAGCGACGAAGCGGGTATGCTTAGTTCTTCGCAGTTTTCTGCTAGCTACGAAAGCAAATCATGTATTTGAACAAATTTCGTCTTTTTAGACTTCTCACGTTTTTCAAAGTCGTCAATTATTTCTTTGTCCTTAATGTCTTCATATAAATCCCATAAGGATTTTTTAAGAAGAGTAGAAGTATCACAATTATAATATTTTTTTAGTATTTTCAATACTTTTTCTTCTTTTTCATTAAATCTAACAGAAGTTACTCCCATAGGTCATACACCTCCTCACGTTTTCCAATATAGATAACATAAAAGTCGTTATTATCCATATAGAATATTGCTCTGAATTTACCTTTGCGAAGTCTGAAATAAGTACGTTTATAATTCCCTTTAATTTTTTTAATATCAAATAAATTCAGATCTTTTGTTAAATCGAGAGACAAAAAAGCATTATGAAATAATTCGATAGTGCTTTTCGGAATGTCGCCTTTCTGGATAGCTTTTTGAACTGATTTTTCATAATATACCATGTATACAATGTAATACGATTTTAAGATTTTTCAAATATAATTTTGGATTTTATGGAAAAAGTAAGTGCGGAAAATTTCATAAACAAGCGACGAGTTGACGAAAGTGAGCTTGCTCACTTTTAGTGAAGCGAAGCGTAACCGTCAACACGAAGATATGCGAAGTGGATAAAGCCCCTCAAATCAAGGGCTTTAACCCGCCGGCTGATGTGCAAAAGGGAGAATGTGAGATTTTGTACATCGTTACCAGCACAGCCGACGTTTTGCCGTAGCGCAGCGGAGGTGAAAATGTGCCGGAGCGCCCGATTTCATATCTTGGGCGCGGAGGCCGAGCGACCGCAGGTGCGAAACCTCGCGCCGAGGAGGGGAGTGGCTGGACGGGCGAAGGCTGTGTTCCAACTATAGTATTGTAAATACTTATTACATGTATACTACTTTAACTTAGCTGATTTCTTAATTTACGACTTTTTTTCCATTTTGCTTGATGCGCGTGCCTAACTTTAAAAACTTTAAGATCAGCTTGATGTTCACGATCAACCCAAAATATTTTACAACTGGCTTTATGCTCGCGATCTACGAAAAACCATTTTTCATCGCCTTTTGCTTGATGTTCATGATCTACGATAAAATATAATAAATCAGCTTGATGATCATGATCAACTTCATAACAACACACATCTGCCTTGTGTTCTCTATCTGTAACAAATATTTTAGCCATTTGAACCTCCTAACTAATAATAATTTATAAATCAAAGAATATTTTTCTTTCAATCAAGGCTACATTATTAGGTACCTTCTTCTATTCAAAATATTTTATTAAACATTCCCAATTATCTTTTTTCTCATTTTCCTTGTTTTTATATATTTCAGATAATTTTATATCCCATCGACCTGAAACTTTTTTGTTATCTTTTTTACATTTATTGATTTTTGTTTTCATTATATTCCATATTTCTCTTGAGGGAAAGATAAAAAAATCAGGTTTACGATTTTTTGTGTTCAGAACGACAAAAACATAAAATTTATTTTTTATTTCCGTTTTCATTTCTTTTTCTAAAGATTCAATATTAAAATGAAATTTATGATCATCTTTATAGACAGGTTTTGATTTCCTCGTGAAGTATGGATCGCTTGATGATTTAACCTCAATTTTTGCAAATTTATTTTCATTTTTTGAAAATACAATTATATCAAATGATTTTGCATTTCCAAAAGATACATTAGCAAAAAATCCTTGCCGAAATAATTCACCAGCAACAAAAAATTCCCCTGAAATTTGTGTGTAATATCTTGACTCAAATTTACTCACGATATCTCCTCCTTAAATATTTATAAAATAATATTACATTTTATAATAATAATTTAAAAGCCGCCATGGACGGCGGCGAAAAATTTAAGCGAGCCAATGGCATATAAATTGCTCATAAACGAAGCGCTTCCTCTCTCCAGATACTGCCTGAATTGGCAGAAGTATTCCTTCTTGATAATCTTCATTAATCGCATTTTGTTTTAAAGAGTTTAATCATATCTGATTTGCCATCTTGGATTTTAATTTCTGCATCCATGATATTTATTGGTAATAGTGTAGTTTTCCTGAAAACTCCATAATAGTGAAATTTGTACACTATGCTATGTTCATTACGGAATGCTTGTCAAGAAAAAATGCAATTTTTAGTAAATACCTATATTGAACCTTGAGTTCTCTTTATGGTTTTATCAGCAAAGTTTGTAACTTCATTCGCTGAATTATTAAGACCGCCTTCAACATGTCTCGTTCGACCAAAGGGATAATCGGGATCATCCTGCCGGAGGCAAAAACCGTGTGAGCGGTACAATGCTCTATTCTGTCAACCATTTGAACCATATTTTTTGGTCAATAATTGGAATGTTGTTTTGTTCACAAACCTTCATTGTGTGTCCCGTTCCACCTTCTTTT
>JAKPOE010000433.1 GCA_029548025.1 Spirochaetota bacterium | reverse complement strand
TTGCCAATTTTGGGTAACCAGGGATATCATTTTAATACTAATGCGGGAGGAATAGATTCAAGGATACTGTATGCAGTTGGGCATTTGAATAAAGCTATAGGGTATGAGAAGATGGCGAATAAATTCAGGAATGATGATGGAGGGATAATGGGATGGTTGAAGAATACGATAGCGGATGCATTTCATAATGCAGCGCTTGATGAATTAGGGGAAGGAATACATCCATTACAGGATGTATATGCACATACAGATGACTTAACAAAAGATGTGAATTTTTTAGGTATATCATTGTTTAAGTACCATGATTCACCGCAATTGAATGGGAGACCTAACGAAGCTGATGATCCGAAAGGAGGAGAAAAAAGAGTAAATGTTACAGAGTGGGCAACAAAGATATTTTTAGAGTTTTTCAAAGAAAAGGTGGCATAAAGTTTCAATGGTAAATGAGAATTTCTGTCAGGATAAAATAGAGATAGATTTCCATGACTGTGTGCTCGCCTGCAACGGAGTGCGCCTTCCATCCGTGGAAGGCTACTGGAAGCATACGGCAGCCGGGCAGGGAAGCCCGGCGCAGTAGGATGCGGGTGCAAGATAGGGCAGCCTGCCGCAGACAACACTACACGACATCGTTGTCAAGGCAGGCGAGGAAGCCCGTTGTGCACCCGCCGTGGAAAGGATGTAACTATAGTAATGGGAAAGGCGTTTTTCTTTGCATACTTTCTTTTGTCGCCCAACAAAAGAAAGTATGCATAAGGAAATGTTGATGTATAATGGAATTACATTGAACAACGCATAAACCAATATACAGTAACTATCGCCAAAAAAATAAAAATCAACACCAACAGCTTAGAGGGGCATTGCCATAAACAATCCCAAAACAGAAAAAATTGAACATGTATATATGCGAATTGGAAGTATGGGGGCGTAGCATACTACCCCCGATAATGTATTATTTGGATAATGTTACAGCGCATGCCTGAGACCAGAGCGAAAGCGAAGCTGTTACTTGAAAACCATTTTTGCATACTTCAGCTTATCCTTATAGGGAGGATACCGCAGGGGAATATCAAACAGCGTTGTCTTTGCCAGTATAGACCGATGGTGACTGAAGGTATCAAAACTAAATTTGCCATGGTAGGCGCCCATGCCGCTGTTCCCCACGCCGCCAAAGGGCATGCGGGGATTTGTCAGGTGTACCATGGTATCATTGATACAGCCGCCTCCCGATGTTGTTTGGGACAAGACCATCTTTTCCTTTTTCCGGCTTGATGTAAAAAAATAAAAAGCAAGAGGCTTTTCTCTGCTGTTGATGAAATGGATAACTTCATCAAGATTATTATATTCCATGATGGGAAATATAGGACCAAATATCTCTTCTTGCATAATAGGGTCATCAGGCTTAACATTATCCATAATTGTTGGGGCAATATAACGTTCCCGCTCATCGGTCTGGCCGCCAAAAATAATTTTACCGGTTTCAATGAGCCCCTTTAGTTTTTTAAACTGCGCATCATTGATAATGCGCCCGTAATCAGGGCTAAGCTTTGGATTGTCGCCATACGAAAGGATGATACATTTTTTTATTTTTTCAATGAGTTGTTCTTTTATCCTGGAATTAACAAATAAGTAATCAGGAGCAATGCAGGTTTGCCCGGCATTGAGCAACTTGCCAAAGACAATCCTCCGTGCGGCAACGTCTAGATTCGCGTCGTCCTCTACTATGCAGGGGCTTTTGCCGCCCAGTTCCAGAGAAACGGGGGTGAGATACCGCGATGCCTTTTCCATTACAATTCTGCCTAGATATGTACTGCCCGTGAAAAAAATATAATCAAAGCGATGATTGAGAATTTCCTGGATAGCCTCACGTCCTCCGGTATAAACGCTGATATATTCTCTGTCAAAGGTTTCATTCATCATGTTTACGATTACATTCGTTACATTTTTGGAATAATTTGCTGGTTTTAGCATAACACAGTTGCCTGCCGAGATGGCGCCTATCAGCGGATCTACGAGTAACTGAAATGGATAATTCCATGGCGCGATGATGAGAACAACACCAAATGGTTCGTGCACAATATAGCTTCGTGAATAAAAATTGACAAGGTCTGTCCTTACTTTTGTAGGTTTTGCCCATTTCTTAAGATGCTTTAAATGGTACGATATTTCCTCCAATACAAAACCAATCTCCGTTGTATAAGCCTCAAATTTTGACTTGTTAAGGTCCTTTTTCAGTGCATCGTAGATAGCATCCTCGTACTTTATGATGGCTTTTTTCAATTTTTTGAGGCTCTCTATTCTGAATCCAATATCCTTTGTTTTTTGATCAAGAAAAAATTTCCTCTGCAATTTAATAGTGGCATCAAGGTCAACCTGTTCCCTGTTTAATGCTGCATTCATGCGCCCTCCTTCTTGGTATGATGGTATGTAAACTTTTTAAATCAATCTTCCTGCATTACTTTTTATCGATTGTTGTTCTTTATGTCAAGTCTTTAACATGCAACAATGCACAGCAAACCATCGTAAATGCAGGCTTTGCAGGTTGCTTGCCTACCATTGAGCGTTATACATGTACTATTATGGGGAAGATTATATTTTTTACTGTAAAAAAAATTAATAAAAATATTTGTTGAAAAATACTTACTGCATGTACCTGTCATTATTATGAGCGATAGCACCAGTAAAACTACAGCATTACATCGTTTCTTTGGTACAGGAGGATTGGCCCTTACATGCATACAGCATGCATTGCGTGATGCTACCGTCATACGTATAGCAACTGCATATTTTGAACCAACCGGATATAACCTGTTGAGGACTACATTGCAAAATAAAGAAGTACGATTGCTGTTAGGCAGGGATGAAAGGTCAGAGGAAAAGATTGAGCAGATAGTAAATCAATTCATTGAGGATTTATCCTCAGCAGATATTGAAAATAAAACACAATTTTTACAGGAACTTTTGCATGCAATACAAAACCATTATTTTACTATTAATCTTAGCAAGCAGTCATGTCCAACCTATACATCATTGGCTCCAAAGTTTCTTTACCAGCATGCCAAACTGTACGTTGCTGATCGCAGCAGTGTTGTGGTAACATCGGCTAATTTAACCTACCATGGATTGGTGCAAAGTCGCGAAGCGGGTATAGTGGTGACCAGCAGTGACGATGTAGAATATTTTGTTAAGAAATTTGATGAGTATTTTGAAGAAGCTGAATCCATTGCAGAAGAACTATTG
>JAKPOE010000393.1 GCA_029548025.1 Spirochaetota bacterium | reverse complement strand
TTATTTGCTCTGCGGGGAAGAGTTATATGTACATAGCCAGGATGATAAAAAAATAAGAAGATTGTCATCTATAGATTTCCCACCACCGGAAACATTGAAATACTACAATGGATATATGCATGCTGTCAATAATAAGCTCATTATAGTTGTGGGGATAGCCGGATTGTACAATGCATGGGTATTGTCCACTGAAGGAGATATTTTGCTATCCCGTATACGGATTGCCTCATGGAAGAATATACTAAAAGATGATAAGCTGTTTGTTATTACCGGTAGTGCTGGACATTGGGATTTAAAAAGTATCAGTATCACAACGAAAAAGGACAAGACAATTAAAAGCTTTACAAAACTGCAGGATGTTCATTTGCTTAATGATGGTATTATCATAAACAACGGCGATGGAATAGTAGTTTATAATTATGATAATACATTTTATGCAATACCATTTACTTATAGCATATTAGGTGGAACAAATGAATTTCTTTTGGTAGATGGAGGTTATAACGCGTTGATAAATGGTAATAAATTTTTTATGATGATAGAAAAAGTTGTTATTGAAACTGGTTGTTGCATCATAAAGAATTAGATACATTAATCTTAGAAGGACAACAAAATGTTTACAAAAATCTTATATCCAACAGATTTTTCAGAGTGTGCTAATGCAGCCATTCCTTACATAAAGTTAATGAAAAAAACAGGGGCAAGGGAGCTTATTATTCTTCATGTAGTTGACATCCGTTATAGCACAATAATTGATACCACAGCATTTGGTGAAACATTTGTTTATCCCTATGATATTTCTGATATTCTGAAAAAAGAAGCTGAAAAACAGATGAATAATTTAAAGAAACAATTATCAAAGGTATACAAAGTTACTCCTCTCATTATTGAAGGTATTCCGTTTAAAGAGATTATTACTATTGCTGAACAAAAGAAGGTTTCATGCATAATAATGGGGTCGCATGGCAAAAGCAATATTGAAGAGATGCTATTGGGATCTGTCACTGAAAAAGTGGTAAGAAAGTCGACGATGCCCTGTCT
>JAKPOE010000382.1 GCA_029548025.1 Spirochaetota bacterium | reverse complement strand
CCTTCGGGTCTTATTAGCGCCGGTGAAACAGTTACATTGTATTCCTATATAACTGGTGGTACCGCTGACACTCCAAGGACAAATCCACTGTACGATGATGGTGTGGATTTATCCGCTGTAGCTCTTAATGATATCGTTGTTAATCTTTCCGCGTATACCTATTCACGTGTCAATAATATCGCATACAGCTCTGCTGGTGCATTAGGACTTCTGGCAAATATCATGTCCAATAGCCAGCTTTACTGGATTTTACGCTTTGTAAATCCAGCAGAGCCCATACTTGTTATTGGACAGGCAACGACAACGTCTGTCAGCCAGCTTATATCAACAGCAAAATCTGCTGGATTTTCTGGTATTGTTGAAAAAGGTGACCTGATCTACAACATAACTGACAACCGTTATGCTATTGTTACCAATGTTGATGATAATGACACACTTACCTTGAATAAAGATATAATCACAATAAATGATTATTTTATCATCTTTGCAAGTAATGAACCGTTGATTGAAAGCGGAACGGTTACCACAACAGGTAATCCATTTACCGATACCAATGCAAACTTCACTTCAGCCAATGGGGCTGTCCGTGGTGGTGATATTGTCCACAACCTTACTGCCGGTACCAGTGCCTATGTAGTAGCTGTCAACTCAGCTACCCAGATTACACTTAACAATAATATTATGACAGCAGCGGGAGACCGTTATGTCATTATCCAGCCCCGCGTGCTGGTTGCCTATGAACGAACTGGTGATATTTATGGTAAGGTTATCCGATTACGAGACGGTAGCACCTATCTGAATGAATTTACCATCTGCAATGCTGCAGGGACTCAGGCCAATGTACAGCTTATCACATCGGGGTACACAAGCACCAATCCCGGAGCTATTGCACTGTACCGGAGTGGCGCAGGGCCAACCTATACCTACTACGCTAAACGCATCAATGGAGCCGGTGTTATAAATGCAGCAGACAATGCAGCAAACGGTGGATTGGGAGTACAGGCAACACCTGCCAATGCTACACTGCTTGCTGCACTATCCGATGATGCGGGCGGTATGTTTGTTTTATATAAAATTACAAATGATATATATGTCCGTAGAATTTTATCCACCATGGCTATCTCATGGTCAAATACTATTAATAATGTTGTTGATGCTGCAATATGCAGATCAGCAACAGGTGTTATTGTAACGTATAACAAAACAACCAATTCAAGTCAGCTTTTTGCTCAAAGGTATACCGGTGCCGGTGTGGTTGAATTTGGTGAAACAACCATTGTTGCTCTGACTCCTTATGCTTACACAACCAATCTAACAATTACCCCTGATAGGAATGATGGTGCCATCATAAGCTGGATTGATGAGCGTTACCTGTCACAATTAGGCTATACTGTTATGGCACAGGCTATCAATGCAACAGGCACACCACAGTGGGATGCTGATCCAGGTGCCGGTACCGATTACGACGGTGTTCTTATAGGCATCACGAATATATGGTATAAACCCTATTCAGGATTAAAAGCGGCATTTTACAATGATGGCGCAACACCCTATGGAGGTATTTTTATATGGTATGACAGGCGCAACAATAAGCAGGATATCTACTATGATACACAACCATACCCGTAGAATACTTTTATCTGCATATAAAACGAAACTATACAAACTTTGCTCTGACTTTTTTATATTCCACTAATCAAGACTTCTTTATCTATTTTTTCAAAATCTTTCATCAAGAGAGAAAATCCCCTGAATTCTTCATCACTCCATGTCCCGGCAATATCGCCACTATCCCTCATCCTTGAAGTTCTCTCTTCAAGCCCAGGAGATTTGTGAATAAGGGAAAGTATTGTTTTGTTAATGCTTGTTCTGTTATTTTCTGCAAGCATACACAACTGATGATATGTTCTTTTTGGCATTTGTCTAAGAGTAATTTGATTCATTATATGCTTCTATGATATCATTCTATGATACTATCATAACTATTCTTTAAGTGTTTATCAAATAATTTACTTCATTTAGATAGTATTTTATATTTTTGTGCCACTACATAGTAAAACGCATTGTATGGCTTGATGATATTCTCCATGGAATATATGTAAGTGTTTACCATCATCTGTGGCTGGATTATGTATTAACGGTGCTTCTATAGCCAGTAACTTTCTGTCATGCTCCATGACAATCAACAGAATCCATCATATCACGTTACGCAAGTTGCTGCTGGATTTACGTTTGCTGTAACCAGAGTGCATAAAAATGAATTAGTGCACATGCAATGGTATATATAAAAAGTAACTATCGCCCAAAATCTTTTTTGATTTACCTGAAATTAGTATTATGTTATGTTGTACATAGCTATCATTATCATGAGTTTTATACACTATGCCACCATTTAAAGTTATTTCATCATATACACCTTCAGGCGACCAGGCTAACGCCATAGAACAACTGGCAGATGGGATTAACAAAGGTTTGAAGTTCCAGACGCTTCTTGGTGTCACCGGCTCGGGTAAAACCTATACCATGGCAAAGGTCATTGAGAAGATTCAAAAGCCAACCCTGGTACTGACACATAACAAAACACTGGCTGCACAACTGTACCGCGAGTTTAAAGAATTTTTCCCTGAGAATGCCGTGGAATACTTTGTATCATACTATGACTACTACCAGCCTGAGGCGTACGTAGTTTCCCAGGACTTGTATATTGAAAAAGATGCCAGCATCAACGATGAGATTGATCGCCTGCGTTTAAAAGCAACCTCATCACTGGTGGAGCGCCAGGATGTGATTATCGTGTCATCGGTTTCGTGTATTTATGGTATTGGTAATCCCGAAAGCTTTGAAAAAAATCATATACGGCTTGCCACTGGTCATGAGGTTGACAGGCAACAGCTTTTAATGAAACTTGTTTCCATACACTATGACCGTAATGACATTGCATTTACCCGTGGAACATTCAGGGTCAGAGGCGATACCGTGGAGGTTTTCCCTGCTAATCTACAATATGCATTGCGCATTGTCTTTTTTGGCGACGAAATTGAGGCACTGTATAAAATAAATCCGTTAACCGGCAACCGGATAGAATCTATTACGCAAGCGCATATCTACCCTGCAAAGCATTATGTTTCCAGCAAGGAGGAGATGGAAGAGACAATCCGGATGATACAGATTGAGCTGGAGCATCGCATCAACGAATTTACCAGCAGTGGCAGATTGGTTGAGGCACAGCGGCTGGAAACCCGCACGCTCTATGACATAGAGATGTTGCGCACCGTGGGATATTGCAACGGCATTGAAAATTATTCACGCATCATTGATCGCAGACAGCCCGGTCAGCCTCCGCACTGTTTGTTGCACTACTTTAAAGGCAACTACATGATGTTTGTTGACGAGTCACATGTCACCATACCGCAGGTACGGGGGATGTATGAGGGCGATAGATCCCGTAAAAGTAATCTGGTTGAATATGGATTCAGGCTTCCTTCAGCACTGGATAACCGCCCCTTACAGTTCCATGAATTTGAGACCATGATTGACAGGGTTGTGTTTGTTTCCGCAACCCCTGCAGAATATGAACTGCAAATATCAGCGCAGGTTGTTGAGCAGGTTATACGCCCCACCGGTTTGATAGATCCCGAAATAGAGGTGCGCCCTGCAACCGGTCAGGTTGACGACCTGATTGGCGAGATTAAAAAAAGGGTTGCGGTAAATGAACGTATACTGGTAACCACATTGACAAAAAAGATGGCAGAAGACCTGACACAGTATCTTACCGAGGTAGGATTACGGGTTCGCTATCTGCACTCGGAGATAGAAACCATTGAACGCGTTGAAATTATCCGCGATTTGCGGAAGGGCATATTTGATTGTCTTATTGGTATTAACCTTTTGCGCGAAGGTCTTGATATCCCCGAGGTTTCACTTGTTGCAATCCTAGATGCCGATAAGGAGGGATTTTTACGCTCAACACGCTCGCTTATACAAACATCAGGCAGAGCAGCACGCAATAGTAACGGGAAAGTCATCATGTATGCCGACACCATTACCGGGTCAATGCAGGAAGCAATAGACGAAACCAGCAGGCGCCGAAAACTCCAGATGGAATTTAATACCCTCCACAACATTACTCCAAAAAGCATTTCCAAAGAGATTGTTGACATTATTGAGCGTGAATATCATTCTGACGATGTTTTTGCCGATCTTGTATCAGAATATGCAAATGCGTACCGCACCAACAATGGTGAGCAACTGAAAATGGTACATGCAAAAATTAAACAGGACATGCTTGAAGCGGCAAACAATTTTGAATTTGAAAAAGCTGCTGTTTTGCGAGACCAGATGTTTGATATAGAAAAGAAGATCGATATAGTGAGTAAAGCATCCGGGCGATAGATACTATATAAGGGTATGATACTATGGAACAACCATCGTATGAGGAGCTATCTCCAATTATAACAATGGCATTACAGGAAGATATTGGCAGCGGTGATATAACAAGCCTTGCACTATTTGATGAGTACCAGTATGCCTGTGCCAGAATTTCATCAAAAAATGATGGGATATTTTGCGGAGGGTTTTTGATAGAGTATATTTATCACACTATTGATCCTGCCATTTCAGTGACGATATACTGCAATGAAGGAGCTGCAATAAAAAAAGATGATGTTGTGTGTGATATTGAAGGCAGTGTACGGGCATTACTTTCGGCTGAGCGTACCGTTCTTAACTTTTTACAGCGTACCTGTGGCATTGCAACACGGACAGCACGCCTTGTTTCACTGGTCAGTGATACACCTATAAAAATATTTGATACACGCAAAACAGTTCCTGGGTTTAGATTACTGGATAAATATGCCGTTTATTGCGGCGGGGGAACCAACCACCGGATGGGACTTTTTGATATGATTTTGATTAAGGATAATCATATCAAGGCTGCAGGCGGAATACAACAGGCAGTAATGATGGTACGGCAGAAGTATGCAAACAGGTATACCATTGAGGTAGAGGTAGAAACGCTGAATCAGGTACATGAAGCGGTAGAGGCTGGTGTTGATATCATCATGCTCGACAATATGACAAAAGACAGGATTTCACTGGCATTATCCATCATCAATGGTAAGGCTAAGGTTGAAGTTTCCGGAAATATGGATGAGCATACGTTGAAAGAGATAGCTGATTTACCGGTTGACTATGTTTCAGTTGGCGCATTGACTCATTCGGTCAAAGCATTTGATCTTACCATGCGTTTAATCTAATAAAATCTAATTTAATAGGTGTAAAATCCTCGTCCTGCTTTTCTTCCTAAATATCCTGCCTCTACATATTTTTTTAACAACGGGCACGGACGATATTTGGGATCTCCAAATCCCTTATACAGTTCATCAGTAATAGCAAGGACAACATCCAGTCCTATCATATCAGCCAGTTGCAGCGGTCCCATGGGCAGATTCAATCCCAATGTCATAGTTTTATCGATAGTTTCAGCATTCGCCGCCCCTTCATACAGAGTAAATATTGCTTCATTAATCATTGGCATAAGAATTCTGTTTAATACAAATCCTGGAAAATCCTTTGATTCAACAGGTGTTTTCCCCAGAGATTTAACAAAGCTTTTCACTGATTCAATGGTTTCACGAGTCGTAGCAATACCACCTACTATCTCCACCAATCGCATAACACGGGCGGGATTCATAAAATGGATCCCGACAACATATTCAGGACGTTTAGTAGCTGCTGCAATAGTGGTAACAGACAATGATGATGTATTACTTGCTAAAATAGCCCCTGATTTGCATACAGCATCCAGCGCTTTAAATACCTCTCTCTTCAATGCAATGTCCTCGGGGATACATTCAATAATGATATCTGCATTGCGCATATCCTTTATGTTTTTATGCAATTTCAGACGTGAAATGAACTCACCACGTTTTGTTTGCTCTAAACGCTTTTCGGCAATATATCGATCAAGGCGTTTTGTTATAATTTCATAAGCAAGTTTTAACTGCGTCTCATCAGTATCATGCACTATGACATGATAGTTATGTTCAATTGCCAGATGAGCAATATCTGTTCCCATGGTACCTGCACCTACAATTCCTACTATCATAGAAACCTCCCTATACAGTGGCATTCACAATATTTCTTTGTTTACCATTGAAAAATGCATGGATGTTTGCTGCAATCTCATTAATTAAAACCTGCCGAGTTTCTTTAGAAGCCCAGGCAATATGAGGGGTTATGATGCAATGTGGCGCTTTAAGTATGGGATCATCAATGTCAGGTGGCTCTTTTTCCAGTACATCCAGTGCTGCACCGGCAATGACATTATTGTTCAATGCCCATGCCAGATCCTTTGTATCAATGATAGGACCCCGTGCCATATTGATAAGATATGCTGTTGGTTTCATCTTCAAAATAAAATCTTTATTGATACAATGGTAGGTATAATCATTGAGTGGCATGTGGATAGTTATAAAGTCGGATAGTTTACAAAATTCATCAGCAGTATAGCGTGGTATAGAACTATCACCTGACAATGCATTGCCTCGTTTAAAAGCTATAATCCGCATCCCAAAGACAGCGGCTAACTGTGCAACACGTTTACCAATATCACCATAGCCCATAATGCCCAATACCTTGCCAGAAATGCACATAGTAGGCCACTTTCCCATGGTAAAGATTGGTGAGTTGCTCCAGCTTCCGTCATGGGTTGCTTCGTTATAATTAATGAGATTGCATGCCAGCGACAGTATAAAGCACATGGTAAGCTCGGCAACAGATTCACGGGAATAGCCCGGAACATTTGCAACAGCAATTCCTCTGCTGTGTGCTGCCTCAATATCAATGGTATTGTATCCGGTAGCCGCCACTGCAATAAGTTTACAGTGCTCCAGACACTCTATTTCTTTACGTGTAAAAACCACCTTGTTGGTAATAATGATATCCGCAGCTTTACTACGCTCTATTACCTCTTCAGGTTTCGTTATGGAATAGGTTATCAGCCTTCCTGCTTGCGAAAGTGGTGTCAGATCAAT
>JAKPOE010000373.1 GCA_029548025.1 Spirochaetota bacterium | reverse complement strand
TTTGTATTCACCAAAACCATAATAGATATGTCCTAAAAAATAATATGATTGTTCTTTGTAATATGATTCAATTGTTTCATATTGACTTTGTTCAATTATCTTTAAAAAATGGTAGCGTGCTTTTAAATTTTGTTTAGTTTGCGAATAATAAACACTTGCAAGGTTAAAACGTATTCGGTATAGTTGCGGTCTTTTTATTAATAGCTTTTCCAGTACCCGTGTTGCATCCGCGACCTGATTCAGATTCATATATACCGAATATTGTAATATATATGGTTTATCCAAGCTATCATTGGCGGTAATTGCTTTATCAGCATACTCAATTGCTTTTTCATAATTATACTGATAAAAATAGCATTCCGCCATCTGGTAATAGATTGAATCGCGTTGTTCAGTATTTTCCGAAGCTTTCGTAAGCAGGGCGATAGCTTCTGTATATTTTTTTTCATTTTTTAAAAGCAGTGCCTTGCTGTATAATTCAAGCGCTGTTTCTTTATAGTGGATGTTGCCCTTCTTTGTTTCAGAGGTCGGTAGTGATGAACATGATATGACAATAAGCAACAATGCCGAAAGGATTTTTTCCATGGTGTTAATTCCTGTTTTACATAAATCAATAAACTGTATACTACGATACCGTACAATATACAGCGTTACTGGTTAGTGTCAAATATAAAACTTGCAAATATTGTGACGTGATGTATTATTTTGTAACAAAATGTAATTTTAAGATACAAAAATACTTTGCAGTTACTATTTTTTTATGTATTTTGTATATGGAATGTGTATACATTAATTACTATAATTTAATGACAACAATGAGGAGGTAATACATGCTTTTTGGCATAGATCCATTATACTGGATGATGATGGCTCCTGTTCTTCTTATTTCACTATGGGCTTCATTCAGAGTGAAAAGTGCATTTAACAAATATTCACAAATTCCGTCACGCTCTGGCTATACCGGCGGAGATGTAGCACGTATAATTTTACAGCGAAATGGATTATCACATATACCTGTTGAAGAAACCACGGGTTTTTTATCCGATCACTACGACCCCATAAAGAAAGTGGTCCGTCTGTCACCACAGGTATATAACAGCAATTCATTAGCTGCCATTGGCGTTGCTGCTCATGAAACAGGGCATGCTCTTCAACATGCTAAAGCCTATAAACCTTTAGTTTTGCGAAATGCTATCGCTCCAACTGCTTCTATTGGCTCAAACCTATCATGGATTGTCATCTTTGCAGGATTTATTATTGGTTCACTTGGTCTGGTAAAATTTGGCATACTGCTTTTCAGCCTTGTGGTATTTTTTCAGCTTATTACATTGCCTGTTGAGTTCAACGCTTCAACACGTGCAAAAGAAATCTTGGCAGGATATGGTATAGTCAGTTCAGGTGAGCTTGCAGGAGTAAGTAAAGTACTATCAGCTGCCGCAATGACCTATGTTGCCGCTGCAGCTTCTGCTATTATGACACTGTTGTACTTTTTAATCAGGGCAGGGTTTTTAGGTGGCAGCGACGATTGATTATTTTAATTAATTTTTGATAGCTCTATAATAAAAACAGTATATCGGGTTGAACCAATATGCTGTTTTTTTATAGGTTTACTTTAATTACAAGGCCATACAGTATACCTATCCTTCCTCCACTTTTCTGCTTCTGGCATTTTCTTTTTTTTTACTGCCATCTTCACATTTTATATTGTATCATCTCATATAACGTTATGGGGCAAGCAATGTCCCGATAAAGACGTTTTATGGCTTAGCCTGAAGAGAATGGGTTCCTTTTTCTTCATTAATTTTTCTGGATCAGGTAAAAAATCCCTGATTACTTCCGTTGTTACAATAATAAATTTCACTCTTTCCGGATTATTGTAACCACCCAGATAGAATTTTTATATAAAAAATATTTACTATAAATTTAATAACATTATTTCGGTAAGCTATATATGTATGGTTATAATGCATCAGAAAATTTCATGATCAGTCAGTATTTTTAGTGGTACTGAATAGTTCCATGTTATTGGAAGTTTTATTGCAACACCTAACAGCAAAATTTTAATGGCATTAATGCGCATGCCAACACTCTCAAAATACCGTATCACCTATAAAGGCAATATCATATACCAGAGCAGTTTTTTTATTAATTGTTGCACGACCATTGCAATAGAACATACCAAACTTCCACCCGCGTAAAACTGTTGTTACAGCAGTATTTTACTTGTTGACATATCTAAATTATTCATTATATACAGTTATAAATACATCAGGATATTTTTATATGAAGACTAAATTTTTATTTTTCATGTACATTTTATGGTTAGCAGCATGCACAAGCTGCATAAACTCAAATAACGAAACAATAGATATAAGCAGCAACTGGAAATTATTTCTTATAAATAATAGTAACGATATCAGCAACCTTGACTTTGCCCAATCTGATTACGATGACAGTCAATGGCACAGCATTACCCTTCCCGGAAAACTATCGCACAAAAAAGCAAAACAGCACCTCTGGCTTAGAAAAACATTTGTTATCCCTGATTCACTTCAAAAGTATGACATTGCATTTGTTTTAGGTAAAATATGGGATGTTGAGCAAACGTATTGTAATGGCATCAGGATTGGCTCTGCAGGCAGGGAGTATCCCAACTTCCACTCCGAATGGAATAATTTTAGATATTACTATATCCCTTCCTCACTTGTACGCTACAATCAACCCAATACCATTGCCATACGAGTTTTTAGCAATCAAAATGCAGAATATAATGGCACACCACTCGTCACTACATTGCATAATGCAAAAATTATCAATTTTTATCGCACACTCATTGCAGAAAATATTCCGCTATCCACAAGTGTTATGACTTTACTGCTGGGTGTCATAGCACTATACTACTATCTCAGAAACAGGGATGTATTGATTATACAATTTGCTATTATCTCACTGTTATGGTGTTTTAGTGCCATGCATTTTTATCTTCCCGATTATGGGATATTTGACTTCAATGATCAGGATAAGTTATATTACGCATTAACTGCAGGGATTTCTGTTTCGGTGTATATCTTTTTTGAAACGATAACCCGGAGCTACAATAAATTGCTCCGTATCTTTATAATTATAACAGCATTAATCATGGCAATCCTCAGCCTATCAGCAACTGTCAATGATCCGGTTACAGGGTGGCGCTTTCAGGTAATTGGTGGTCTGGGCCTGGTTGTACAAATACTATGGGGCTATCTTATTTTTAAAGGTATAAAGCAAAATCAAAAAGAGGCAAAAGCTCTTTGCATCCCCTACCTTTTTATGATGCTATGCGTAGGACACGATTCACTGGCTGTTTCCGGTTTTATATACACAAACTTTTTCTGGATAAATTTAGGTTATCCAGGACTCATCCTTGGGATTGGTGCTATCTTATCACAACGAACTGCAATAGTTGCGGATGAACTTCTCAAATCAAAAGAATACATAGAAAACAAGAATAGTGAACTGACTCAGATTTTAAATAAGGTCAATGCATCCATCAAAGAATTGTATGATATTGCTCAAAATGTCAGGGAAACAACCAGGCTATTAACCGACAACATGCACGAGCAAAATAGCAATATTGAACAAACATCAGCAGCACTGGAGGAATTTTCATCAACTGTTGACTTGATTGCATCCAATGCATTACACCAGGATACTATCTTACAAAAAAACAAGGAGTTGCTTTTTGAATATATCAAAGGACTTGGGCATATCACTGATGCGGCAAAATCGGCTGTTAAACTGAGCTATAAAAGTCAGGGACAAACTTCTGTTACAAAAGAGCATTTAGATGATGCACTCAAAGGGATAGAAAAAATTAAAAACTACTCTGATAATATACGCCAGATAGCTGAAACCATCAATGACATAGCTGAGAAAACAAACCTGTTATCATTGAATGCCTCAATAGAAGCAGCCCGTGCCGGTGAACATGGCAGGGGTTTTGCCGTTGTTGCCGATGAAATAGGGAAATTAGCCGAAAGATCAATAGAGCAATCAAAAAGTATTCAAACAATTTTATCACAAATACTTGCCGATATTGAAACCCAGACCCTTCTCATGGGAACAGTTGTCTACTCCAATGAAGATGTTGAGCGTTCTGTATATATGGTAAATCATGCTATCGATACCATCCTTGATATGTGCATTTCACAGGAAGAGCTTACTAAAACAATTGAAGAAAATATCAATACAGTTTTGCAGGGTTCCACTGAAATCACTAACGCTACCAGTGAAGAAAAAGCAGCCATCAGCGAAATTACAGCAACAATAAACCAGCTTCTAACCATAACGAATACTGTATATGAAAATACAAAAATACTATCAGAAACTCTATCAAAGATAACCATGCAAATTGATTCATTGCAATCCATTGCTGAAATTCAATCTAAATAACTATTTATGAAAACTATTTTTATTTAGTACTTCATATAGCAATATCAAAAATATTTTGACTTTTTTATTTTATTGCTATACAGTGTTACTTATATAATGAAAGGAGATTGTTATGTGTGACACCATTGTTGCAACGCAAAAAGCAACTGCTGATGGTAGCGTAATCCTTGCCAAGAACAGCGACCGCGAAGCCAATGAAGCTCAGTTGTTAAAATATATTGCCAGGCGTTCATGGGCCAATGATACAACTGTTCAATGTACCTATGCCACCATACCTCAGGTTAAGGAAACCAATGAAATTTTTATTTCAAAGCCGTTCTGGATGTGGGGTTGCGAGATGGGAGCTAATGCTCATGGATTGGCCATTGGGAATGAAGCGGTATTTACAAAAGAACCATATGAAAAAACAGGATTGCTGGGTATGGATCTTATAAGGCTTTCCCTTGAGCGTTGCAACAATGCCTATGATGCACTGATGCTAACCACTGAACTCATTGAGCAATATGGACAGGGTGGCAATGCAGGCATGGCTCACAAATTGTTTTACCATAATTCTTTTATTTTTGCCGATAGTTCCTGTGCATACGTTCTTGAGACTGCAAATAGGCACTGGGTAGCAATCAAGGTTGACGGTATACGCAGCATTTCAAATGGATTAACTATTGAGGAAGAATTTACCTTTGCATCAAAAGGCATAGAAGACTATGCATTGAAAAAGGGGTATTTAAAAAAAGGTGATACTTTTAATTTTAAGAAATGTTTCAGTGACACATTGTATACCTATTTTTCACGTTGCTCTGACAGACAATCAAGGACTACATCATGTGCCAGTAAAAATAGCGGTACAATTACACCTCAAAGTATGTTTGCATTGCTCAGGGATCATGGGAACGATGATATGCAACTTCCTCCAGATAAAACTTCAATGGGTTCTGTATGTATGCATGCTTCTCTTCTACCAACGCGCCCAAGTCAGTCGGTTGCTGCATTTGTTGCACATCTCAGGGACAATATCCCCGCTTTTTGGGCAACCGGTTCATCAGGAACATGCACCAGTGTCTTTATGCCATTTTATCTGATTGGCAAAGATATCGATTATTTCCCCGCAAAAGAAACAAGTACCTATTCACCCGAAAGTTACTGGTGGATGCATGAAAAAATACACCGCCAGTCAATTTTTAAATGGGATTACTTTCAAAAAACTATCGCACCATCAATAATATCTATTGAAAATGAATTCATCACAAAAGACAATGAGTTGTTTAAAAAGAAGAATACTACCACTCAGAAATATTTTGATTTTTCCAGACTATGCGTTGAAAAAGTTCTAAATATCAATGAACGATGGGAAAAAGAATTAAAAAGCGCTCCCTATTCAAATACAAAATTATCGTTTACATTATTCTGGAATTCGCAAACAAAAAAGGCAATGATCCCAGTATGATGCTATAACATTGGGAATATATATTTTTCAATCAATTCAAAATTCTTTTTAATATTGTTTTTCCCTACTACAATATCCATGTGCCCCGGCAACAGGTATTCGATATCAAGCTCTTTCATCCGCTGTATACTTTCTTTGAGCAATGTGCCATCCCCACCGGGGAAATCAGTTCTTCCTACACTTTCTTTAAATATCAGGTCGCCACAAACAAGCACCTTCTTAGAAGCCCAGTATAAACACATTGAACCTGGCGAATGTCCCGGTGTCTTATAAACCTGCAATACCTCATTGCCTATCTTCCACTCCCCCTCTTCCAGCACAATATCAAATGTAAATTGTGGAAACTGCATCCCGAACATTGCAAAGAATTGAGGACCAACCTCATGTAAAAACGCTATTTCATCCTTATGCATAACAACCTGGGGGCCCTTTCCCATGAACATCGCACATCCTTCAAAGTGATCCGGATGTGAATGCGTAGCTATAACATAATCAATTGCTTTCGTATCAATACCGTCCTTCTGCATATCGGTAAAATGCATATCAACATATTTTGCCAGCCCGGGGTCAATCAGCATATTAAGAGGTTCGCCTAGATAAAATGTATTGCAGTTATTTTCAAAAACACCACGCCATATATATCCAAATATACCATCACATATTTTCATATTCTACTCCTGAATCTGTGAAAAATCAATGAAAGCTGTAAACAATGTAAGTATTGACTGTAACATTCCCAGCCTATTATCGCGGACAACAGGATTACTGTCCATAACCATAACCTTATCAAAATAGGTATCAATAGCCTCTTTGCCTTCTATGAGGAGCAAAAATAGGTCTTTGTACTTATTGTGTGCTATGTATTCCTGAATGCTATCCTCTTTTTCTTTAAAAAACGTATATAAATTCTTTTCTTCTTCAATGACAAGCGCATCAGGATTAAATGAAAATGTGTATCCAGGGTTCTTTTTTAAAAATGCATTGACAATATTAAACATACGTTTAAATGCTATGAGAAGATCCCCAAACCGTTTATCCCTTCTGAATTCATGTATGCTCTGTGCTCTCAGATAT
>JAKPOE010000359.1 GCA_029548025.1 Spirochaetota bacterium | reverse complement strand
GGGTCAGAGCATAACACCTGATGAACTTCTGGAATTTTGCAAACCGCGACTTGCAAAATACAAATGGCCGGTGGCGATAGAAATTCGTGAAACGCTGCCCGAATCAAATGTAGGAAAAATCCTTAAAAAAGAATTGCGAGCTTCAACCACTAAGGATTGATGACTTCTTTCTGAAACAAACCAGCAAACCAGCCCTGGCTGGTTTGCTCATCTTTTATAAAGCATCCATATTTTACAAACGTGTTGATAACCTCAATCTTTCTTTCCTCGATTATTCCACTGACAATACAATACCCCTTTTCATTAAGGAGCAATGAAAACGCAGGGATGCTTCTTAGTATGAGGCTGGTCATAAGATTTGCGGTGATACAATCATATCGCTTTGTCATATCCCAGTCAGCAACACCACAGAAGTAAAGGTTTATTGCATCATTCCCCTGAATATTTTTTTTAGCGCATTCATACGCCTGGATGCTTAGATCAAACGCATCTATATGTTTTACTCCCATACTGGCAGCGCATAGAGCAAGGATACCGGTGCCTGTTCCTGCATCAAGCATGGCTATTGTATTAATATTGTTCTTTACCCGTATATGCAGTGTTTCTGCAAGCAGCCCTAAACACATGAATGTTGTAGGATGCCTGCCATTACCAAATGCACTAATCTCCGGTATGGTAAACACATAGCGTACAACCGACTCATGCAACGATTCAATAAAATCAATCGCGATCTCATTTCCCTTAACATTTATACGAGCCATGTCACTTTGATATACCGATTGTGGAACTATTGTTGCAACATCATGGTATATTTCTTCAAAATAAGAATGTATAAATGTTTTATCATAATCGCTGGTATCAAAAAGCCGGAACATGGATTTGCTCCTTTTTATTGTTCTCAGCCATCGCTGGCTGGTTCATTTTTATGTACAGCACGTCATGGTACAGTTATTGTACTGTTATTATAACAATTGATAGCAAGTCTTCCCGTATCGTGATATCGTGATTGTTGCATCTGTTATTGATGGTACTTTATATAGCACGCTTATCATCATCTGTCAAGTGTACACCATACTCTGTCGTTTCATCCACTCAGGGATAACATTATTGCAGCCTGTGATATATCACTGTTTGCATAAAACTCCATGAGGGTAGCATAATAAAAAAGCCGCCTTCTTTACCGTTCCCCTTGTTTTTAATGTTGTTAGAGTGAAATATAGGGGAGTATATCTTTATCGTTATATTTTTTAATAGCTACAAAAGAAAGTATGCAAAAAAAGCCTTTTTTTAGAGGCAAAAATGTGACGAAAGCCAAGGAAAACTGTCATCACCTATTTAAAATTGCCGGAAAACACCAAAATAAAATTTCAGCATTTTGTATAATAAAAAGGGGGCAGCCCCTACGATGGGATGTGATAAAAAACCATCAACAAGGGAGACCTCATAATTCATCACAATTCAAAATAAGGAAGCACAGACTTTCGCACAACGTTCCCAGCATAAAAGAAGTTTTTGCGAAGCAAAAATTTGGATGAGGCTCTGCAAGAGCCAAACCGTTTATCCGCTGGTATATGCCCCAAGCGATATCAAGAGTGCACTATGGCAAGGAATCCGAAGGCTTCCGCAGAGTTCAAAAACCGCCGTAAATTATGTTGCTGCCGTAGTTTTTTCTTATTTTCTGTCATCTGTTTTCTCTGTAAGGGCGGGGGCTTTTATTTTATTTTCAAAATCTGTAAAATTGTCAAACCAGTATCTTTTATAATTTTCCAAAACCGATGCTATTCCTTGCTTTGGCTTGAGTAATAACATTGTATTTATGACAAATCCGTTGTACAAAAAATCTCTACTTTGCTTTTGTTCGCCAGTTTCAAATATCCTTGAATAGCCGTCAATTTTTCTATATCCATCTGCATGTTCTGTTCCTTTTGGATCAACAAACAAAATCAAGTAACGTTTGCCTTTTTGCATCCAAAAGATGAAATCCGGTTTGAAGTTTGCAATTTTATTTTCCTTGGGATTATAGTAAGG
>JAKPOE010000349.1 GCA_029548025.1 Spirochaetota bacterium | reverse complement strand
GATAGTAGCTCCAGACTAAAATCAGAATAAAATCCATCAAGAAACTTTACGGTTTTTTGGGCAATTGCTTTTAGTTCAGGTTTTGACTCGATATAATTTCTGACTTCTTCATCTCCATCCGGAACGAGTAATAAGGGTTCAAAAGGTCTTTTATTCAAATCACTGTAGCCTAAAATATAACTGCCGCTTAAGTAATTCAATACAAACCGAACTTTCCCAGAATACGGTCCATAAAAATTTGGTTGATATTTTAATTTGAAATATTTTTCTGCTCCAAACTTCTGTAAAAAATAGCAAACTTTTTCTGCAGAAAATTCCGATACAAATTCCCCCTGTTTTATCAAATCATAGAGCACATAGAGCATCAAGGCTCTTGCATCTGTTAGCTTTATTCTTTCTTTCTTTAACTTTTCTTTAATATCTTTTGTCGGTTCATATACCAATATTTCAATATCAATATTCTTCAGCTTCTCTTCAATAATAGTTTTAACCTTACTCCAGACCAATCCACCACTGCCAGCGCCCAGAGGCGGCAAAGCAATGCTTGTGATCTTATATTCTTCAATAATTTTAATTAATTCATCTAAACCTTTTTCAATATACTCATATTCTGAGGGTTTTCTCCAATCCTTTTTAGTCGGGAAATTTATAATAAGTTTTTCACCGTAAAGCGTATTTTCTTTAGTAATGAATAATTTACCTATAGTTATTTCACCTTTTTTGCATGCGTCTGCATATTTCTTGTAATTTTCAGGAAATACTTTCTTAAATTGCAAAGCAATGCCTTTACCCATTACTCCAACAATATTTACAGTATTAACAAGAGCCTGTGTTTTACTTTCAAGGATGTTCCCTGTAATATATTTCATCATACCCCCCTCTCTATTATTAATAATAGGCACTTTGATCAATTACAATATTTTCCCCTAATATCCCAAAACTCATCAACCTGCTTTTAGCTTCATCATTATAGCAAATATATCTTTTGATGATGGTTACAGGCAAATCACCTTTTACCAAAAATTCTGCTTGTTTGCCCCATTTAATTGTCAAATTTTCCTCTCCTCCCCAGAATTGAGCATTGATAGCCTGCCAGTCAAGTATGTTTTTTATTTCATTTATTTTGCTACTATCATAAAAAGTGGTCAGGTTATCAGTTGCATGACCATCGGTAAAATAATACTCTTGACTCAATTTTATGATTTTTTCTAAGTCACAAACAATATAGACAATATCACTCGGTGGTATTGGTTTTTCTACAAAGTTGCCACCATGCTGAATTACGTATAACATAGGCATCCTTACACCAAAATAAAAAGGTATATAATTGCCTAACTTTATTTCTTTGATTATTGTGCTGCCTCCATTAGTGACATTGATTTTTTTATTTTCTCTTGTGTCAATCAAAGAAATATCTCCAATATTTTCATAATCCGGATTACTATTCTTTGAATATCTATGAGTAATGCCATATTTCAGAATGTGTGGTACATTATTAATATGTATCATTCGAAATAATTCTATGTTGATTAAATTTTTTGTTTTCATACACACACTTTCAATTCCACTCAGGCATTGTTATGCTTTACCATACCATCTATAGTTTGGATTTTTTATGATAAACATCAGCCTTTTTCATTGCAATGTAAAAATATAAATACTATACCCGGCAATGAAAAAAGTCAACACGAATGTGGTAAAAAATCATATCTGTCTGTATTATCGCATGTGAATATTGTAAGCAAAATAGCAGTCAAAAATATTATTTTTTATGTATTGCATAAATAACTGTTTTACTGATAGTGTAGTACTAATAGTGTAGTACTAATAGTGTAGTACTAATAAAAAATTAATGGGGGGTGCCATGAGCAATTTGAATAGACACAGTATCAAAGGTATTCTGGTTGTTTGTTTAATTGTACTATTTACCTGCATCACAGAAGCAGATGAACAACAGGGTAATGTTACTGGAACATCAAATTTTAAAAAGCCAGCTACTCAACGGGACTACTGGCCAACAAAAGAATGGAAGGTTAAAAAACCTGAAGATGTGGGAATGAACTCACAGGACCTAAAAAAAATGGAGTTGTATGCGTTTTCACGATTACAACCTGAATCTGAACGCAAGGGCATACGAACTGATAGCGTCATCATTGTAAAAAATGGCTATATAGTATATGAAAAGTATGCCGGTGAATTTACCAGAAACAAGGTGCACATTACATGGTCAGTATCAAAATCATTTACCAATGCCCTTTTTGGCATTGCAATAAAAGAAGGAAAATTATCCTTGAGTGATCCTGCATGGAAATTTTATCCTTCGTTAAATCGCGGACAGCATAAAAACATTACCGTTGATCACCTTATGCGCATGAGCTCCGGATTGTATTCAAATGAAACGTATGAAGCTTCACCGCTTAAATCAACGGTAAATGCAATGCTGTTTACCATAGGACATACCGATATGGCTGCATATGCCGCTTCTCAGGACCTGGAAGCAAATCCCGGTGAAAAATGGGAATATGCCAGTCCAACCCCAAATCTTTTAATGGCTATGCTTAAAAATACCATGAGTGCAAGAGAATATGAGCAATATCCATGGGAAAAGCTCTTCAACGTTATTGGTATGAAAAAAGTTGTATGGGAACGCGACGTGGCAGGAACATTTGTCGGATCTTCATATATCTTCACCACTTCGCAGGATATGGCACGGTTTGGCTATCTTTTTCTAAACGATGGTATATGGGAAGGCAAACGCTTACTTCCCCAGGGATGGGTTGCATATTCAACAACTATCGCCCCGGCATACTATACAACCAAACTTTCAAAAAGTGATATGGCTGATCCAGCGTATGGCGCTTTATGGTGGCTTAACCGTGATATTCCGGAAAAAAATATGAAACGAGCATTTCCCGATGCTCCTGACGATATGTTCATAGCCATGGGACATTGGGGCCAGTATATCTTTATTATACCTTCTCTTGATATGGTTATAGTATATACCGGTGATAACCGGGATGATACATTTAACATCAATACTTTTTTAAAACTTATAATCGATAGTATTAGTAAAAGGTGATACCATGAAAAAAATTATGAAAATACTCGTTATGATACTGTTTATTATAATAATCATCATTGGAATTGTGACGATAACCAATTGGAATGATATCAACAATTTTAGACCAATGGTTTCCGGTGCTTTTTCTAAATTCATGTGTTCATGCTTATTTGTTGAGCAAAGGTCTGAAGAGCAATGTCTGCAATGGTCAAAACTTGACCTTCCTGTTTCATCATATTCGGTTGACCATAATGAAAAGAGTGTAACGGCTTCGGCTCTTGGTAAAACAAGTAAAGCGCACTATACCAATGACCGTTTTGGATGCACATTGCAATAGCTAAATGCTTATCAACAACCATAGCTATACATTCTTCCTTGCTCCCATGGCAGAGGTGAGTACACCTGCACTGCGCAAAGTCATAAAGCAATTTTGCGGTGAGGTTGTACTCTACTCTGAGATGCTTGCAAGCGGTGCTATCAATGCAAAAGCACCCCACAATGAACCACTGGTACAACGCCATGGGTTTGACACACCTTTTTTTTATCAAATAGTTGGCAACAATCCTGCTATCATGGCAAATGCCGCCTCCATCCTGCAGGATTATGGCTGTGATGGCATCGACATCAATATGGCATGCAGTGCTCCCCATATCGTTAAGGCTGGATGCGGTGCGCAATTGCTTGTAGATATGCGCCATGCAAGGGATATTGTTAAAAGCTGCCGTAAAGCGGTAAAAAACCTTTTAACGGTTAAAATGCGTGCGGGGTATCATGATATAGATATGGACTACTTAAAGCAGTTCATTGTGATGCTGCAGGATGAAGGGGTTAACGCCATTACCCTGCATCCACGAGCTGCAAAGTGGGGTTTTAGCCGTAGCGCAAAGTGGGATGTCATTGATGAAATTGTTAAGCATGCTGCAATCCCCATAATTGGCAATGGTGATATTACAACGCCACAGCTTGCCATGCAGCGGTTACATCAAACACGGTGCGCCGGCATTATGATTGGCAGAGCAGCCGTACAACAACCGTGGATTTTTGCACTGTGCAATGCTCTTTACAATAACAATCCATTAACAGTAACTATCGACCATGCTGCTCTCTGGATAGATGTACTTACCAACATACAAACAATGCTCCCGCAAAAACTTCATAAAAGCAGGGCACACCGATTTTGTTTTTACTTTGCAAAAAACTGCACCTTTGGGCATGAGCTTTTTACTATAATCCGCAAGCTTTCAGCAATAGATGATATTATTAAAACAATAAATGATTATTACATGCGTAACCCCATGGATCAAAATAAACACTATAGAGTTCCGTAAAGGATACCTCATGTGCATTTTATAAATACAAAGCAATATTCTTGACAATATTTGCCATTTCCGATATGTATTAGTATTATACATTTTTATTGTACTATCGCTGTTTTGAAAGTATCATATAAATTATGATTGTATAGTATAATGCTGAATGTGACCATAAAAAAACCATGAAAGACATTGAAGAAATACTTTCACTATTACACGCAAATAAAGATTTTTTAAAAGATCATTTCAAGGTTTGCTCTATAGCAATCTATGGTTCGTATTCACGGAATGATCAAACTAAGGATAGTTATGTATTATCCGTCATATCTTACACTCTATCATACCGGCGAGCTTAAAAAAAGGATCGATGCCTTACAGAATATTCTTACCTGTTGTACGCTGTGTCCTCATCGATGTAGAATTGACCGGCGCATAAAAACAGGTAAATGCCGTACCGGTGTTATGGCGATAGTTGCCACATACCATGCTCATTTTGGTGAAGAATCATGCCTTGTTGGAAGTCATGGCTCCGGTACCATCTTCTTTGCCAATTGCAACCTTTCGTGTATCTTTTGTCAAAACTGGGATATATCGCAGATGCCTAACGGTAAACCGGTTAGCCCCGAACAGTTAGCCGATGTTATGATAAGATTACAGCAAAAGGGATGCCACAATATAAACCTCGTCAGCCCAACACATGTTGCGGCACAGATTGTTGAAGCATTGCCGTATGCAATTGAACGCGGTCTTACTATTCCGCTGGTATACAACAGTGGCGGATACGATGCGGTGGAAACATTACAATTGCTTGACGGCATAATAGACATCTATATGCCCGATTTTAAATACATGGATGAAACAGTTGCAAAACATTTAAGCGGTGCACCTGATTATCCACACCACGCAACTGCTGCAATCAGGGAAATGCATCGTCAGGCTGGCGATTTGGTGATAGAACATGGGATAGCAAAGCGCGGCTTGCTTATAAGGCACTTGGTGATCCCTGAGAATAGTGCTCGCTCGGATCTGGTGTTTAAGGAAATTGCAAAACTTTCAATTGATACCTATATAAATATTATGGCTCAGTACCACCCTGCATACAGAGCACGGGAACACCCTGCACTGGGAAGATACATAACACTGGAAGAATTTAATCAGGCATTGCAATGGGCTAAAGCTGCAGGTTTATGGAGATTTGACCGATAGAATTTATGATTGACTTCATTACAATTCATAATTATTAATGAAACATTATGCTACATTCATCGTCAAAACTTATTAATCTTTTCGATCTGGTCAATGATGCTATTATTATTATTGATAAAAATCACAATGTTATTTTTAATAATGAAAAAGGACAAATTTTTGTTAAATCAGATGGCAAAACTCTACTTTTAGAGAATGAAACGATAATTAACCTGGTTAATACACTACAACCTGATGCTGAAGTTATTGGTGAACACATAAGTTTAAAAGTAAAAAAAAGAATCCATCACTATACGCTCAATGCAATTGCAATTAATGATGACAATTCTTTCTTAATTGCATTTGTTATAACCGACACCACCCGTTTGCATAAATTGCACCAACAACAGCAGCAACTCATCAGTCAGATACGTAAAAACTACTTAGATAGGTTTGAATCGCTTAAACAGCTGGCAGACAGCATCGCCCATGAAGTAAGGAACCCTTTAGTTTCTATTGGCGGGTATGCCAACTTGCTTATACGAAAATGTGATGAAGGCATTGATCATAATGAAGCCAAAAAATATTTACAATATATTGTAGACAATGCTGAACGCCTTAACTATTTAACACAACAGATTGAGGAAATGGGAGATTTAAAACGAGTTAATTTAGCAGCATATAGTATTACAAAATTTATGCAAGAACAGGAGTCAACCTTTATAGCTGCTGCCAGCCAGTTTAACAAAAAATTGCAATTAAATATAGAATCTGAAAAAAATTATACCATGTATATTGATTATGACAAATTACGCTTTGCCATTACCCAGATTATTGAATTTGTTGCTGAGCATACAAAAGCGGAAGATATAGTGCTCCATTGCTATGGGACATCCTATGAGTTGATCATTCATCTGCAGTGCATAACCGACATTATAGCTGAAGAAGACTTGCCCTATCTTTTTGATCCATTTTATACAACACGCTCTAATGTAGAAACATTTAATCTTTGCATTGCCCAGCGTATCATCATGCTCCATGGCGGTATTATCACTTCAAGCCTTACTCATAAAACCATGCATTTTAAAATATCACTGCCTCAGGATAAACGGTTAACTCAGGACAACGGCAAGTGATTCATCAATTGCTATTACTGTTGTATCGATGTCCTCTTTTGTATGAGCTATCGATAAAAATCCAACTTCATACCCTGATGGAGAAAGGTATATCCCCCGCTCCAACATCTCCCTGTGAAATTGAGCAAACTGCTGCATGTTACATTCCTTTACCATATCAACGCTGGTAATGTTGTCGTCATCGGTAAAGTATAAAGCAAATATTGATGCAAACCTGACAAAAAGAAAACGCCCGCCAAAGCGCTTAACAACAGGTTGCATTGCATCCTCAAAGTATTGACCTAACTGTTCAAGCTTTTGATATGCAGACGGAACAAGCTTTTGAAGTGTTGCGATACCAGCGGCTATTGCTATGGGGTTGCCTGATAATGTACCTGCCTGATATACAGGACCATCAGGTGCAACCTTTGACATTATCTCATGAGAAGCCCCATACACACCCACAGGCAAACCTCCACCTGCAATCTTGCCCAGCGTTGTAATATCAGCCTTAACACCAAAACGTTCCTGAGCGCCACCCCGTGCCAGACGAAATCCTGTAATAACTTCATCAAAGATCAGCAGTACATGATATCGTGTACATAGATCCCGTACCTTTTGTAAATAATCACCTTCCGGCAAAATCAAGCCATAATTGCAGCAAACAGGCTCTATAATGCAACATGCAATATCATCATTGTGCGATAGTACCTGGTGAAGAGCATCCACGTCATTATAGGGAATAACTATCGTATCCTTTGCATTACCCTTTGTTACACCCGCCGAATCAGGCATACCAAATGTTGCAAGACCTGAACCAGCAGCAACCAGAAGAAAATCAGCATGACCGTGGTAACATCCATCAAATTTTATTATTTTACTGTTACCGGTAAATCCCCGTGCAAGACGTATTGCACTCATGGTTGCCTCAGTACCTGAATTAACAAAGCGAAGCTTTTGCATACACGGAAACGAATCAACAACAAGTCTGGCAATATCAATTTCTGCTGCGTGGGGAGCACCAAAGCTTGTTCCGTTTTCGGCTATTTGCTGGATTGCTTTTACCACATCATTGTCAGCATGACCTAAAATAAGTGGACCCCATGACATGCAGTAATCAATAAATTCATTACCATCTTCATCAATGATGTGCGAGCCCTTCCCTAACTTAAAGTACAGGGGATATCCTCCCACTGATCTGAATGCACGCACCGGCGAATTAACACCTCCAGGAAGGTATTTACATGCCTGTGCATATAATTCTTTTGATTTTGATGTAATTAATGCCATGCAATCCTCCTAATCAAACCATCTGTTTTTCAAAATATCACATGTATGATATGAAATTACCATATCAGCGCCAGCTCTGAATATTGCTGTCATAATTTCACGCACAAGCTTTGCCTCATCGCCAAATCCCAGTGT
>JAKPOE010000340.1 GCA_029548025.1 Spirochaetota bacterium | reverse complement strand
TTTTTTATCATTATGTTGATTTTTATCAGCGCTCTGTTCCACAGGGCAGCTACTGGATAGTCAGGTCCGTATGCCAATTTTTGGAAAAACCCAGATATTTAATGCAAACCACAATGCCATCAGTATCAAAAACCAGATTGCTTCTTTCATAAAAAAACTCCTTTGCACTATACGTTAACTGCATGATGCTCCCGTGTCGACAACAAACCCGGCACCATACGGTGTTTCAACAAAATCAATGGTAATTGCAGTATTGCTTACAAAAAACCGTGCGATATCATTGTCATACAATACCGGTATATCATTTGCTATTACTTTTATATCGCTGGTATTTTCTGACTCATCCAGAGCCAGTCCCAATCGGGGACCGCCTCATCCAATCCCTGATAAAACAAGGCGTAGCGCTGGTTGTTTAAACTCGTTGCCTTTAGTAGCATCCAGTATTTTATTCTTTGCACTGTCAGTGATAGTTATATTCATAATTATTTCCTTTTAAGATATTTAGATAGTATTAAAATACTATAAATTTTATATATTTCAAATTATTTTATTGGTTATTGCAAATATTCTAAATCGGCAATGTCTTTAGCTCTGCCGGCAGCTATTTTTTTCATCAATCTCAAAAATTCTATAAAGTCGGGATGAAGTTTTGTCATACTATTGTTTTCGCAATTCCTCAACAATTTCAAGCCGTTGCAGTGGTGTAAGTGATTTATACAATGCTATCTCGTCACGTTTAGCTTCTTCAAAGGCATGAAATATCTTCATTATTTTTTCCATAAACTGTATATACTGTGTATAGCAGTATTTTCATTATTTTGTGATAGATTTTGTGATAGCATAAAGTATGGTATCCTATATAAGGTTTTTATAGTAACATGGTCGAAGCGATTGGTCAAGGATACTATTTTCAGTACTGGTGATTTATTGCAGTAATGTGTATTACCAGCGTTGGTTATAGTTGACATCTGGACAAAAAGCAAATACTATATATACATTATTGTATTAGTTTTTATATGAGGGGAAATAAGACACTTTCATGGTAACTATCGAACATGAAAAGCAGTACAATACTCCTTTTTATGAAAATATTATCAATGAGGGTATCAAGTTATGACATTGACAGCCAAAGATAAAAAACTTTTGAGCCAATTAAGAATGCAAAAAGCAAAAGATTTTTTAGATGATGCACGTGATTCATATACCAGAGCTATGTCAATAATCCAGACTATAGAGAATATAGAAAAGGATATACTGCTATAGTATTTAATACACTATATTCAGAACTTCCTCAAAATAGGTAACAAAATGCGCATCCATCCCTTTTTTGATATGCGCTGGCAACTCGTCAAAGTCCTTTTTATTCTCTATTGGATAAATAATGGTTTTTACGGCTGCCCGTTTTGCGGCGATAGTTTTTTCTTTAACACCTCCAATAGGCAGTACTCGCCCGGTTATAGTAAGCTCACCTGTCATTGCTACGCTCTTTTTAATTGGTTTATTTTTTGCAAGCGAATACAACGCTGTAGCCATGGTGATGCCTGCCGAAGGTCCATCCTTAGGAGTGGCGCCTGCCGGAACATGGAGGTGAATAAAGTGGTTTTCAAAGAAATCAGGACCAATGCCAAATTGTTTAACACGGGAGCGGATATATGAATAGGCAATCTCGGTTGATTCTTTCATAACATTGCCTAACTGTCCGGTCTGAGTAAATCCCTTTGTTTTTGATGGGATTGCTGTTGCTTCAATGTACAGTGTTGCACCGCCCATGCTGGTCCATGCAAGCCCCATGACAACGCCGGGGATTGGTTTTTTGTACAACGATTCATCGGTAAAGCGTGGTTTCCCTAAAAATTCTTCAAGATTTTCAGGAGTCACAATAATTGATGTAGCAGTTTCTTCTACAATCTTGCGGGTAGATTTGCGCATAATCTTTTTTATATTATTTTCCAGACTGCGTACGCCGGCTTCACGCGCATAGCCATCTATGATCTTTTTTAATGATGCAGTATCTATTTTAACCTCGTTTTTTAAAAGTCCATGCTCTTTTATCTGCTTTGGAATTAAAAAACGTTTTGCAATCTCTAATTTTTCTTCCAGTATATATCCAGAAAGATGCATTATTTCCATTCTATCCATCAATGGCAAAGGAATAGTATCTAACTGGTTGGCAGTTGCAATAAAAAGTACATTGGAGAGATCATACCGTACATCTAAATAGTGGTCTAAAAATTGGGAATTCTGCTCAGGGTCCAGCACCTCAAGTAGTGCTGATGCAGGATCACCCTGAAAACTTGCACCAATTTTATCAATTTCATCAAGCATAATAACAGGATTTGATGTCTCAACCACCTTGAGACTCTGTATTATCTTTCCTGGCATTGCACCTATATAGGTGCGTCTATGTCCTTTAATTTCAGCTTCATCGCGCATGCCGCCTAACGAAAACCTATAAAACTTACGGTTTAAAGCAGCAGCAACGGATTTGCCTATAGATGTTTTACCAACACCCGGAGGTCCCACAAAACAAATAATTGAACCGGTAATATTACCCTTTTTCTTGCCAGCGCTGATAAATTCAAGAATCCTGTCTTTAATATCCTGTAAGCCGTAATGATCTCTGTCCAGTATTTTTTTTGCCTTATGGATGTCGTAATTATCTTCAGAAAAAA
>JAKPOE010000311.1 GCA_029548025.1 Spirochaetota bacterium | reverse complement strand
GACAGCATGCGAGGCTTTACCGGATATTTCTGGAAAGCGGTACCAATAATGGAGTAAGGAGGAATATATGGCTACTGGAATAAAAGATAAAGTTGCAATAATTGGAATGGGGTGCACAAAATTTGGCGAGCGCTGGGATGCGGATGCAAACGCCCTTATGGTTGAAGCGTACAATGAAGCAATTGCTGATGCAGGTATTGAACCCGGAGAGATACAGGCAGCATGGGTTGCAACCTGTTTTGATGAGATCAATGTTGGTAAAAGTGCATTAGCTGCCTCAATTGCGCTGCGGTTGCCCAACATTGCAGTTACACGGGTTGAAAATTTTTGTGCAAGCGGTACCGAAGCATTTCGTGGTGCTGTGTATGCTGTTGCCTCGGGTGCGTATGATATTGTGCTGGCAATTGGCTGTGAAAAGCTCAAAGATATTGGCTATGGCGGCTTGCCCGAATTTAGCCAGGCTCTGGGAATTCTTAATGGACTATGGTTTCCCAATGTTACGGCACCAGGTTGCTTTGCTATGCTGGCAGGCGGTTATGCAGCAAAGTATGGTTTAAAGATGGAAGATGTTAAAAGGGCAATGGCTCACATCTCGGTTAAAAGTCATGCTAATGGAGCTCTGAATCCAAAAGCTCATCTGCAGCGTCCGGTAACGGAAGAGCAGGTACTGCAATCGCCAATGATTGCCTATCCTCTGGGGCTATTTGACTGTTGCGGGGTTAGCGATGGAGCAGCCTGCGCGATAGTATGCAGTGTTGATGTTGCAAAGGCAATGAAGAAGAAGGATTTTGTGACAGTAAAAGCGTTACAGATTTCGGTATCCAATGGCGAAGAGATGGCATTTTCCAATTGGGACGGCGCACATGTTGTCAATACTGAAAAGGCTGCAATTCGTGCTTATGCGGAAGCGGGCATAAAAAATCCTCGTGAGGAGTTGAGCCTTTTAGAGGTTCATGACTGTTTTTCCATCACTGAGCTTGTAACCATGGAGGATTTACATATATCTGAACGAGGAAAAGCTATTGATGATGTGATGGATGGATTTTTTGATAGTACCGGTAAAATTCCCTGTCAGATTGATGGAGGGCTCAAATGCTTTGGGCACCCTATTGGTGCATCGGGCTTACGGATGGTATACGAGATATACCTGCAATTACATGGCAGGGCTGATAAGCGGCAGCTTAAAAATCCTGATATTGGATTAACGCAAAATTTAGGTGGATTCCCAATGATGAATGTCATCAGTGTTGCGATTGTTGGTAGATATACATGAGCCACTGAACAATAGATATATATTGTCAATAAAAAGGTATCATTAAAGTTATAAGATTAATGATACCTTTTAAAAAAAATTAATAAAATTATTGATGAAAATACATAATCTTACTATTTTTGAATTGGAATAGATAGTTAATGGGTAACAAAATCTTGCATAGCATATATAAAAATATTCAGTAAAAAGAGGTATCAGGATGCCGTATAGTGTAAAGATTTATAAACATCTGGATGAGCTTGAACCCAAAGTGAAACGTGTAATCATGGAACTTCTTGAAGAGATTGATAAAAATGTTAAGGAATCAGTAAAAAAGGAAGATTTTAATGATTTGAAGAATATTGTTGCTCGTTTAGCTGATGCCCAGGAAAAAACGGAACAAAAAATTAATCAGTTAGTAGAATCTCAAAAAGCACTTGAGATTACTATGAAAGAATTGGCGGAGGCACAGAAGCGAACGGAGCAGCGTGTTGATGCATTAACAGTAAAGATGGAGGAATTGGCGGAGGCACAGAAGCGAACGGAGCAGCGTGTTGATGCATTAACAGTAAAGATGGAGGAATTGGCGGAAGCACAGAAGCGAACGGAGCAGCGTGTTGATGCATTAACAGTAAAGATGGAGGAATTGGCGGAAGCACAGAAGAAGACAGAATTAGTTGTTCAGCAATTGCTGTATGATATGAATATGGTAAAAAAACAATTAGGTGGGTTGTCTCATGCTGTTGGCTATGGCATAGAGGATAAGGTTATTCCGTTTATGGAATCTTTCATTGAAAAAGAGTATGGGTTTGTACCACAAGAAGTAGAAAGAAAATTTATCAAGTACGATCAAAAAAATAAAGATGAGATCAACATCTTTGTAAAAGGTTTAAAAAACGATGTGACTATGATTGTTGTTGGTGAATGTAAATCTCAACCGGGAAAAAGTGATATCGATGATTTCAACAAAATGCTTCATCGTTTGCAATCACATTTTAAACAGGATATTTCTGGTTTTATTGTTGGCTATAGTTTTGATCCTGAAGTTGAAGATTATTTGATTACACACTATCCGCATATTCGATATTATAAAACTTATCAGATTGAACGTTTGGCACGTAAATAAATATTTTACTGTTTTATGTAATAGAAGCTAATTCCTTTAAAATGGCTTTACATGATCGATTGTATAATTACATAATTACATTGCTATCTTTAAAAACAATTGACGTTAAAAAGGACTGGGATATGACCAAACGTATGAACGATTACGTCAATGCTATGATTGAAGAGTGGGGCAGTGACAATACTTTCTATGGTTTAAGCCATGAAGGGCAGCTTATTGAGCAATGGACTACTGACCTGGATGGGTTAGAGATTTATTATAGCTATGTACGCAATAGTAAATGGGTAAAAGTGATAGTATTGCCAACTGAAACAGGCATACGTCCTGAGCGTGATCTTTATAAATGGAAGGGATGTATTAATGAATGGATTGCTGAGACTGCTGTATGGTGGGCTTTTGAACTTTTAACTGAAAATGAGGCAAAAGCATTTATGATGAAGAATAAGCCAGTGGTGAAATTTCAGTTTATTCGATCAGGACACCCCCACGAGCTGGCAGTGAAGTTTGACGGCTATCATTGGGTGGTGATTGATGACTAAAATTTTTTTTCAATACAGGGGTAAAACGTATGCCCCTGTATTTGCTGTATTTGGATAAAAGAAATAGTTTACACTGGTATTTGCTTGTTTGTTCGTGTCCAGATTTTCATTTTTTCGGCCTGCTTTATTAAGTCATCCTGGAATTGAGGATGTGCAATGCTTATAAGCTTTTCAGCTCTCATCCATGTTGGACATGCTACTAATTTAACTGCGCCATATTCGGTTACTATGTAATCTACCATCTGACGGGGGATAGTAACTGTTGAGGCTAATGGTAGCTGCGGCACTATACGTGATTGCAACTCGCCCTTTGAGTTGGTGTGGGTTGATGATAAGCATATAAAGCTTTTTCCTCGTTTTGACCATTGAGCACCCAATACAAAGTCCCACATGCCGCCATTACCTGAAACCTGCCCGGAACCAAGAGTTTCAGCATTAACCTGAGAGAACAGATCAACCTGTATGGCATTACATATGCTTACTGTATCATCGTTTTGTGCAATTACCTTTGGATCGTTGGTATAGTCAACAGGATAAGAGGCTAATCCCTGATTATCATGCATGAAATCATACATGTGTTGTGAACCGATTGCAAATGTATATACACATTTAAACCGGTCAATATTTTTTTTGGCTCCGTTCATCCTGCCTGATTCAATCATATCAACATAAGCATCAACAAACATCTCTGTATGACCACCCAGATTTTTAAGATCAGATTGAGCAATAAGTTTACCTACCATATTTGGCATACCACCAATACCTAACTGTATACAGCATCCGTCATATAAAAATTGCATGACATGTTCTGCTATCTTTTTATCTATTTCGGTTGGAGGTACCTCAGGTGCTCCAAATATCATCTGTTCTGGAGGTGCTTCAACAATAAAGTCAATACGGGATATATGGATAGCTTCCTCGGAACCACCCAGACACCGCGGCATATTTTTATTTACCTCAACAAGGACATAATCAGCCGCGTCAATTTTTGCTGATGTCTCGGAGTTTTGAGGACCAATATTAAAAAATCCCTGATCATCCATTGGCCCAACCTGCAGCATGGCAATCCATTTTACATTTTTGCTTTTTTCGGGGATAGTATAGTAATATGAACGATAGCCGGGGGTAATATTTTCATGTAGATCCTGATTAAGCAGATAACGATAGTAGAATGGTGCTCTGTGGTAAAGAATAGGACAGTAATAGGCAGCCTCTACCTGAGTATGCAATAGTCGTGTTAGTTTGCTCCACTGCCAGTCAATATAGGTAAAACTTTGAGGATATTTAATAACCTCGGGAACCGGCGGT
>JAKPOE010000304.1 GCA_029548025.1 Spirochaetota bacterium | reverse complement strand
CATTGAGGAAATATTTTGATTTTAAAATGAAAGAGGAGCAGATTTTATTCAGGAGGTATAACATTGGTAGATATACCATTAATTCTTAAAAAGCTTTCGAAGCTGGAAGAATATTATAAACAGATAGAAGAGTTTAAAGGTGTTACATTGAATGAATATAGCAACGACTGGAAGATACAGCGAATAATTGAACGGACATTGCAGATAATGATAGAAACCTGTGTTGATATAGCAAATCATATTATTGCTGATAATAAGTTACGTATTCCGGAAAGCTATGCTGATACTTTTAAGGTATTACATGAAAATACTATAAGTATCAGATGATTTATTTAATACAATGAACAAAATGGTAAAATTCAGGGATGTTGTGGTTCATCAATACAGTAATGTTAATGCCGAAATAGTTATAGCAATATTAAAAAAGCATAGAGAAGATTTTATGAAATACCGTGACGCAATTGTGATGTATTTAAAAAATCATGGGTTTAATGAATATCACCAGAATAACGCATAAAGGGATTTGCTATGATTGATATAACCGTCATAATAATATTGGTTGTTATTGCCACAGTTCTTTTGTGGACGGTGGTGCTATTTAAAATTGTTATGAGCCCGTTTGCAATCAGGGACAAATGGAAGCTATTGGGTGTGCTGCTCATTTTTGCGCTATGTTATAGTATCCTGCCGTCGTGGGCAACAAAAACATTGCACCTCAAAAGCTATACTATACCCTGTATCATTGTGAGCATTCTTTTTGTTGGGCTTGTGATCCTGTACACAATGATCAATGCACGGTTAAAAAAATACAAATAGGGTTGCGATAGATAGTTTATAGGTAACATGGTTTTGCCAATTCCAAAACGCGGATAATGCGATTATTGGTTGACAGGTATCCAATACCCGGGTAGAATACCATGATAAATCAGCAACTCATAAAGAAATTTCAAGGAAACGATGATTTTAGAAAGAAAATATGATATTGAAGAAATACAAAAACGCATACGCTATTACCCTGTAACAGCCATTATTGGTCCACGGCAATCAGGTAAAACAACATTGGCAGGGATGTTACGACCTGATATGATATTTGATCTGGAAAATCCTGTGGATATGGCTGCCCTTGAAAATCCTGTTTTACAACTTGATAAAGAAAAGGGATTGATAATCATAGATGAAATACAGCTAAAACCAGAACTTTTCCCGGTATTGCGATATCTGTGCGATAAAAATCCTGAATGCAGGTTTTGTATATTAGGAAGTGCTTCTCCTGATATAATCAAACAATCATCGGAGTCATTGGCGGGAAGAATATCATTTTATGTGCTCATGGGATTTCGTAAAGAAGATTTACCACACAGTTTGCTGGAGCATTTTCACTTCAGAGGTGGATTGCCTCGTTCATTGTTAGCTCCGGATGATACTACAAGTGTTATGTGGCGTAAAGATTACGTTAAAACATTTTTAGAACGAGATATTCCATTGCTTGGCATACGTATTCCGCCCTATACCTTGTTGCGATTCTGGCAGATGCTGGCACATTATCATGCAAATGTTGTTAATTTTTCAGAGATAGGCAGGTCATTAGAGATTTCGGATACGCAGGTCAGGCGTTATATTGAGATTTTAGCAGGTACCTTTATGGTTCGCCTATTACAGCCGTGGTATGCCAACATTGGGAAGCGTTTGGTAAAACGTCCAAAATTATATATCAGAGATTCCGGTATACTGCATAGCCTTCTTATGATAGAAAGCAAGGACGCGTTGTTGCGCCATCCAAAGTTAGGAGCCTCATGGGAAGGATTTGCACTTGAAGCGGTTGTGCGCTCAATAAAAAAGAATGATGATGAAATTTTCTTTTATGGTGTCCACAGTGGTGCTGAACTGGATATGGTATGGCAACATGGTGGATATGCATGGGGTTGTGAGTTTAAATTTTCTGATGCACCGGTGCTGACAAAATCAATGCATAATGCAGTACAGGATTTGCAGTTAAAAAAGGCATGGATAGTATATCCGGGTCAAAAAAAATATAAAGTAAAAAATACCATTGAGGTGATACCATTTGACGATATACCGGATGTATGGGTATATGATTAACAAATAATGATATAAAAAATTTTGCACTTTGTAAAGCAAAGCAGGTATGTCTAAAGTAACTATAATGGAAGATGAAGTAATGAATGGTGTTTGCCATGGGCGATAGTCACTCTTAATCGATAATGCCGGTGGCGAGGACAGTCAAAGCAAAGAATCTTGTTTTGTTGTATTAAAAGAATAGATTCTTTGGGGACGGTGTTTATTAAAATGACAATGGTGGGTATGTCATCCTGAGCCGAAGGCGAAGAATCTATTTGCTAAAACGACATATTCTTGTGTTGCTTTGCTTCTTCTGAGTGACGATGGCAAATATTTTATTGCAAGGGGGACTTATGAAAAAGCTTATTGTAGTGCTGGTTATAGCAGGTGTGGTTATTGCACAGCCACTGTTTGCAGCAACCATTACAGGTACTGCACCACAATTACGTGTATATGTAGGTGGATCATGGAACACAATTGATGTATCAACAGAATTTAATCAAGCCATACTTGATGCCAATGCCGAATTGGCAAAGTATGATGATCAGGATAAACTGGCTACTGGTTTTGCCAATGCCAACATGTATTCAACCAATGCCGCCACACAGCAGGGCTATCCCAACTATAGCCTGTTTGCCATCACCACCGGCGTTATGGTTGGCGCTCAGGCACCTACTACCAATGTTGATTATTATACCAATGGCAAGATTGAGGATGATATAGAAAACAAAGGGGATTTATATGCTGGTGTTGCAGGGAGTGCAGCCGTTAATGTAGGGATAAACGCAGGGATGATTATTCCGGGGCTTTATATCAATGTAAAATTTGGTAAGTTTGACAGTACCTGGGTATATGATGATGACGACTTCAGCTGTGATACCATGATTATTGGTGGCGGCATTACCTATAGCCTGTTTGATGAAGCAGGCACTGGCTTATTGCGCTGGCGTGGCCTGACCATTGGCACAGGCTTGGTATATCAAACAACCGATGTCTCATACCGGGTTGATTTAGACTCAAAGACAGATTCCTTTACAGTGGACCCTGGTACAGGTACCGACGTTACTGGCAGTGTCGTTGTTGACCCTTCATTTGACATTACGCTTGATATGTATACATTAAGCGTTCCCTTTGAGATCAATACCGCTTTACAATTTCTATGGCTCTTCAACATCAATCTGGGTGTTGGCATTGATCTGGTAAGTGGTAATGCCGATCTGGAGTTACAATCGGTGTCTGATGCGACGGTTAAAAACATTGCTTATGGTGGTACTCCGTTACCTGAAAATGAGTATATCGTTACTCCGGGCAAGGTTACCATTGACGGTAAAACACTGGATAAAAAGCCATCGTGGGCACGGGCGCGTATTATGACAGGGATTGGTTTAAATTTTGGAGCGGTTAAGATTGACGTGCCCATTATCTATTATTTAAAAAGTGGTGCGGCTGTTGGGGTGACAGCGGGGATAATATGGTAAAATAGGGAAAAGGGGTTTTTGTCAAAACCCCTTTTATTTTATAGTGGCGCTGCTGTTGGAATGACAGCGATACGATGATGCAATAGAGGAAAAAGTTTTGGCAAAATCTCATTTGTTTGTATAGACTGTACTGGTGTTGATGTAAAACAGCGATATGGTAGTGGTATACAAGGGAAAAGCTTTTTAGCAAATTCTTTTTGTTTGTATAACGGATACTGCTGTTGGGGTAATGACAGCGATATGGTAGTGGAATAACTTTTTTAACAGTGTATGAAATCTAATTTAGTACGAAGTAATGACAACGATATGGTAGTGGAATAACATGTCATTCTGAACGAAGTGAAGAATCGTGTTGTTTTGTGAAAGGATAGATTTAACGGGACTGTGTTTCTCAGAATGACAATCATAAAGTTTCAATGGGGAATGAGAATTTTTGTGGAAAAAATAGAGAGTGGTTCCCTTATAATATAACCAAACGAGGGAAAAAATCACGTTTAAGGTCAGGCAAACGTACAGTCCGGAAAAGTAAGAAATGATGATATTTAAAGAGTTAGCATATCACGATATAGTGGTATAATGATTTTCAACTTGACAGTGTATTTTTTTGATGATAGGCAGTATTTTATTAATCACTATTTAATTTCAATGAGGAAAAGCAATGAAGAAAATAATGATTTTTATTATGGTTATCTTGCTATCCGGTGTTTGTTTCAATGTATCACATTGCATTGCTGAAAGTGCTCTGGATCAGGCAAAGGATGCTGCAGAATCGTCTCAAAAGGCAAAAGAGGATGCTGATAAGGGTAAATATGAGGAAGCAAGAGAAAAAGCAGGTGGACAGTTTGATGATGAGTATGACAGAGAAAAAGATCAAGAATACCCAATACCTGAGCCGGAGATATCAAATGAAGATGATTGATTAGGGACCATGTAATAGTTTTATTCATTTCAGGATTTTTTGTGATCTCTGGATACATATAGAGATTCTGGTTCAACCCCGGAATGGCGAAGGTGGTATGTCATTCTGAACGAAGTGAAGAATCGTGTTGTTTTGTGAAAGGATAGATTTAACGGGACTGTGTTTCTCAGAATGACGGAGGTGGCAAAAGGGATTATGGGTCAAGCCCGGAATAACTGTGAGCAATAAATCTATTTTTGTGGAAGGAGGGCTCGTATATGCGGATATATACAATGAAATTGATAAGCTTTTTTACATGGTTATTTATTTTTACAGGCTATTGCTTTAGCCAGGAACTATCGCCCATAACCATAGTAGCAACAGGTAATAACGCATCGGGGTTTGCTCTGTTTAAGCAGATAGATGGTAAACAAAAAGATAAAAATATCTTTATCTCGCCATTTAGCATTGCTATGGCATTTGGTATGGCGTATGAAGGGGCAAGCGGGAATACCGCCAGAGAGATAGCTTCGGTTTTTGCGTTTATTCCTGACGACAAAGACAGGTGGAATGCTTTTTCAACGATATATAAAACACTTAATCCTGACAATGCAAAATATAAACTGGCAATTGCCAACGCTTTCTGGGTTCAACAGGATTATCCTTTATTAAAGACGTACACTGACATTTTGAAAAATTACTATCACTCAGAGGCTTACAATGTAGATTTTACCCATGACGATAAGCGAAAAGAGGCTGTAAAAAAGATCAATGCGTGGGCAGCAAACAATACCTATGATAAAATACGCGAAGCCATAACATTGGACGATGTAAAACCGTTAACAAGGCTTATACTTACCAACGCTGTGTATTTTAAAGCTAATTGGCTCTATCAGTTTGACAAAAATCAAACAAAAGTAGATAATTTTTATATCGATAGTAACAAAAAAATAAAAACGCCCATGATGATGCAACGCAATGTTACAATTAAATATATGGAAAATAACAATATCCAGATGATTGAACTGCCCTATGAGGGGAAGGCTTTGTCTATGTTTGTTATTTTGCCTAAAAAGGATATCAAAAGTATTATGCCTCTGTTGAATGATAAAAACTTTGAAAGCTGGCGTCAAAATTTAATACAGGAAGAGGTGGACGTGTATTTGCCAAAATTTAAGGTTGAATGCGGGTATATGCTTGTTGAGCCTTTAATAAAGATGGGCATAAAGGATGCATTTAATGAAATGAAAGCCGATTTTTCTAAGATTACCGGAGGAAAGGATTTATATATTAGCAAGGTTATTCACAAAACATTCTGTGATGTAAATGAGGAAGGAACCGAGGCGGCTGCAGTTACGGCTATTGTTATGAATACAAAATCCATGGTCTCTTTTGAAAAGAAGATATTTAAAGCTGATCGTCCATTTATCTATGCTATTGTGGACAATAACACCGGAGTAATATTGTTTTTGGGTAAAATGATAAAACCAGAGTATAAGTGATGATGTGGATGAGGAGTCAATTTCTGATTATGAGTAAATAGTATTGAATGTTTTAGGTTACATGTGATGTTTAACCCTGTCTATCTTTTGTTAACGTCTATCAGGTTCAAGTTAATTTTTTTACAATAAAACTAGCCAGAAATGCTTCCAGCAAACTTAAAGGGATGGCAAAAGGTAGTATTGCTATTGGAAACACATTCAGATTCCAGCTTACAAGCCACATTAATATAAATCCAGCAAACCATGACAGAAAAGTTGTTTGAATCAATGAGAATTTTTTTGCTATAAAAAATATTGCGATTGCAAAACACAAAGACCAGATACCCCATACTGCACCATTAATTGGTTGGGAAGGGAACACCAGACCAAGTTTATTGTAGTGCTGGATCCAATAGGATTTTACAATAAATTCATTTCGTGCAAATTCGGAAACACTAATCCAGACTGTTGCAATAAAAATTGCGATAATTTGTTTTTTTACGGTTTTCATACAATACTCCTGTTGTTTGAATGGGCATTCCTTGTATATCATTAAAGGGTGAATGGATTAATCCAATTGGTTTGTATACTATGGTTCCCATAATTTACTCATTTTTTATGAAGACAATTGAATGTTAGATGCAAAAATCACCTCTTCTTTTTTCTGTGTGAAATATTTTTCTTTAGCAAATCGATATTAGCATAATACGTATTGTTATCAAAAAGCAATAATTCTAAATCAATTAATTCTTTAACATCGCGCATTAAAGTTCTTTTTGACAGCCGATTATACATTATAGCTATGGTAACGTTGAGCGATACTATTTCATCTAGTGAGAGTTTTTGTCCTATTGGAATGTGCAACATTAAATCACGTCGTCTTTTATTAAGATTTTCTGATTTTCCTCTGGTCTGTTTAATCTGGAATGTCTCATTCTTTTAACGACCATTGGCGTTTGAAGGAAATGTATGGATAATTTTTATAAAGTTCTTCCGTGGAATAATCTCTAACATTTAGGGTGCATATTCACTATAATATTTGTCATCAGATATGTCAATGTAATATTCTGGAAAAGTGACTTCATCATATATCAAAAATTACTTGCATTATTTAATGTTTGAGTGTTTGTTTTTTACTAAAAATAGGGCATGGTATAATTTGGCACCTTGTAGCAAAAAATATTTTAACTACAGGGAATAGGCAAAATTGCATGTGAAATTATATTAAACCTTTATTGGGAAAATATTTTTAAAGGGGAACAAAATGATGAAGAAAATTACTACAATCCTGATTGTGGCGTTTTTTTCTATTTATTTTATGGGCAATAGTTTGTATAGCTACCAGAAAAAGTATATTTTTAAAGATCAAACTATTATAGATGAGAAAACCGGCATAACAATAATGACAAATGAAACAAAAGATCTTATTATTGTTACAAATTATATACTTCAATATGCAATAATATTCCCATATAACAATCAATGGGAATTTGATATCAATGACAAATATGCCATTATTGGCAATTGTGGAACAATAAATATTTCACTACAAATTCATGAAAACAATAATAAAACAACTGAAGAATTTCTGTCAGACCTTATGAAAATATACACTGAAAACAAATCAAAATGTGGAGTTATTGATGCAAAGCTCATACAATATAATAAAGATTTAGTACTACGAACGGTTGTTGATCCGACTATCATTTATAAGGATGATACCTTTAAAAATGTTAAACATATCAATTACTACTCAACTAAGACATTCAACAACATTAGGTATGTGTATCATTCTTCGGTTATTGTTGACAATGATAAAAAGATTAATGAAGAGGATTTTTTAAATTTTGCAACCAGAGGATTCTTTATTGATTTTGGACGAAAATAAAACTTTAAAATACTTTAAAAAGTGGTATGTAGTCTAAATGCCCCTATCCAGATGCAGATGAGGTTATTGCGGGGTTTGGTGTCTATAATTGGAAATTAATTGAGTATATAATCACCCATGGTTGCATTGGCAAGATGATAATAAATACTTTATTATGTTGCAGTTAGACAACATACTACGCACCAAAATAATAAACGTGCATGGTACTGGCTCTTGGCATGGATTTTCTTGCCTGCCAAAACCCAACATCCTCCAGTAATGTATTAATCTTGACAGCGTAATCTATTATTTGTAATGTAAAAGCAAATTTTTGAATAGACATAGTATATGGAAAACGATCTAAAAGCGTTAAAACGTAAAGCTAAAGCACTGTTACTATCAAAGGATATTCCTGCAGGCAAAATGGATATTGTACGTGCTTTGCTTGCCAATGATCGAGTATTAGAAGAAGAAAAGTACAGAGCAATTATTGATCTCGTTAAAAACTATCCTGATAAGCCTGTTATGCCGGTATCGCCCGGCAAAGTTGAAGTTAAGGGCGCGGATGAATTTAAAAAAACAATACAATATGATTCAAAAAATACAAATGTTTTGTACCATAAATATAAACATACCAGACTATTTAAAAAACGCCTGCTGGTGCATGCAAACAACAAGTTTGGTATAGGCTTTTTACGGCGGCTTATTCCATCGCAAAAATTTTTAAAAGTAAGCCAGCGGTTATTTGATCTGCAATCTGCACTGCGCCAGCGTCTGTACAAAATTTTAACAGATATTGTAGATGATCAGTCAATCGACAATCCTGTTATATTCAATTACTGTGTGGTGCTGTACAATGCTTTAGAATCAGTGTGTTTGCTGAATAAACACTATATGGAATTGAAGTGGACAGGACCTGAAGAATATAAACAGTTACTATCGCCCTATATTGAGTCGTTGCTTAAGCTTTCGCTTCTTGATACAGGAACAAAGGAAGCAATCATCCAGCTTATTGATCAGAAAATGCGTGAGAGTGAAGATTTGCAAAAAAAACCGGAAAATATAAATAAAAAGAATTTATCTATTGAACAGTACATCTATGATTTTGTTACCACCATACGCTGTTTTTTATATCCGGCAATTACCAATGACTGTTCATTGATTGCAATTTTAAAAAAGGAAACGTCATTGCCCTCATTTGAATCGTTTTGTGTTGCATGCGTTGAAGCTCTTATAACCGGTAAGCCTGTTGCACTTTCTGATATAATCAACATGTTTTATGTAAGCGCTCCCAAGGTTTCGGATACTGCATGGAATTTTGATCATGATGAGCTTGTAAAAGCAGGTAAAGATGCGGAATCGTTAAAGAGAAAAGCAAAAGAGGTTTTACATAAAAAGTTAAATCCCTATGATGAGCTTTTCAGGTTTTTGACGTACGCCCCTGAAGGCAAAGAGGTTATGATTCAGGTTTTTGATGACCAGCGTAAGATAGTTGATAAACGAAATGAGCTGTATGAAGATACATACAGCAAAGATATTGTGATGCTGCTGGAAGGGATGCTGCTTGGATTTATAAATGAATATGGCAGTATGCTTGATGGTAGCATGCTCTATTTTGAAAATGGTAATAATCAGTATGAAGGATGCATTTTTACCGAGTCATATTTTATGCACGAGTTTGCACGCTTTGCAGAGATTCTTTCCGAGATAAATATATTCAGAACTAACAACCCTACATTCCATGTTACCCGTGATGAATTAATTGAAGGGATAAACAAAAAGAAAAAGTCATTATACCCCATTGAACGGTTTATGACTGTGATTGGTGATATGTTTTATGATATGGGGATTGAATTGTTTATGCTGTATAACCGTCACCGCAACTGGATATTGAACGGAGCGCCGGGGAGCAATGATGTAATCATGCGAACAGCATTTTCTGCACGAACTTCAGGCGTGTTACCCTTTGACGATGATGAAGCAACCCCTATACCATTTTCTGATTGTTTGATCAGTGGATTTACAAAATCAAGGGCTATGTCAAAATTATTACTGCACAAACCTGTCATTCATGCTACACTGCGCGATGGTGTATTCCCACAGATGACAGCCTTTTGTTTGCAGGTTGCTCACCTTTGTTTAAATGACAGGCTCTATGGTCATTTAGATGAGCGAACAAGGATTTTAACGCAGATACGGGGGCTTGCATGAGGATAGCGCTGTTATTGTTGATGCTATTGCTATCATTGCCATTATCCGCTGCACCACGCGTGCTTGTATTGAAGTCGTATCATGATAATCTTACCGTACATCTTGATAAGTACCATATACCATACATTGTAAAGCGTGGATGGGCAGTGGCAAACGATAGCCTCTCAGGATTTGATGCAGTGTTTATTCCCTGTGGTGTAGAGCAGCCACCAGAAACAAGTATACAGGTTATGGCTCATGGACAGCGTATTAAGGGAGTGTCATTAAAAGATGATTATGCGGGTATTGACTATAAACGATTAAACGCTTTATTGCAGGATTTTGTCAACAATGGTGGACGACTGTATGCAGCAGGATATTCGTATCAGTTTGTTGAAGCAATGGGATGCTCGCTGTCATTTTTTAACAACTTCCCCCATTTTGGTACAGGCGGTCAGATCCATTGTTTTTTGAATGATGATTTTGCTTCCTTTGTTATGAGAAATGATATACAGCTTCCGGTCAGCTATAATGGATGGGTTGCATTAGAAAATGCTGATGCTGTGATACTGGCAAAAGGTTATTTCCCCACTGTGCAGGGCGAGCGTGAAGGACCGTTAGCCTTCTACAAACAGTATGGGAAAGGGCGGGTATATTACTCGGTATATCATTCGGAGATAGACAGCCTGTATATGCGCTACTTTATTTTCAGGGTGGCGTATGGTGCTTTGCTTGATGAAATGTTTCACCATGCATGGTACTGGGGGCAAAAGGTGGTGTTTTCAGTTGTCGATACGTTTACATCAAATGAATATGCCAGGAGCTATCGGTGTACATTGCCACGAGGAACTGCTACCATTTATCTCCCTTCTGACTGCTCCTTACAGGTGGATATTGTTGCAGAAAAAACGATAATAGGTTCATGGGATAGCGGACAGCAAAAACAAATCACGTTTTACAATGCAACCCCGCGTGAGGTCATTGTCAGTGTATATCAGGCGGCACGAATTCCTTACCAGCCATTTTCGCTTGTTATAGCTAAAGGCAAACGTATGGTGCCCTACAATCCGGTGGTTAAGGTAAGTGCAGGTGCTTTAGCGATAGTTATGGTAATTGGTCTTACCTGGAAGAGATTAAATCCACGTCGTTTTACCGGTAAGCGCAGATACTGGTTTAGAGATGGTCATATCCTGAATAAACAGAAATAATATTTTTTGTAGCTGAGGAAAAAGCTTGCATTCTGAAATGACGGATGTGTACATTTGTATAGACTTTTTGAAATTATAGTATCATAGATTTATGGTAGGGATGCGGATTCCAAATCCGGTATAAAATAACATTGACGGATGTATATATAAGGAATAAGTCACAGTGCGATGTTCACTGTGTGGATGCAATCTGACAATATGAAAGGTATGTTTTGATACAGGTGTTTAGCCTGTTAATGGAATAATAGAATTAATTATAAGGGAGCTTGCCATGGGTAAGATTATTTCAATATCCAACCAAAAAGGGGGAGTTGGGAAAACCACGACAGCAGTAAATTTAGCTGCCTTTTTAGCGGAAAAGGGAAAGCGTGTGCTGATTGTGGATATTGATCCCCAGGCTAATGCAGGTTTTGGGCTGGGCGTCAATGTTGAGGAGATGGAAACCACTGTGTATGAAGTCCTGATAGGTCAGCTTCCCGTCGAAGATGCTATTTATAAAACAACTATCGACAATTTACATATTGTACCCTCAAATATGAATCTGGCAGGTGCACAGGTAGAGCTTATGGACATGGATGACAAGGAGTACCTGCTGAAGCGTGCGCTTCAAAAGGTTCGGGATACCTTTGATTTTATTTTTATTGATTGCCCTCCGTCACTGGGTGTTTTAACGTTAAATAGCCTTGTTGCTTCAGATTCGGTTATTATTCCACTACAGTGTGAATACTATGCGCTTGAGGGTTTGAGTCAGTTGCTTAAGATTATAGCAATGGTGCAGGACACCCTTAATCCAGAGCTGGAAATTGAAGGTGTGCTGCTTACCATGTATGACCCGCGCACCAACCTTTCGCAACAGGTTGTTGCTGATGTTAAACAATTTTTTCATGATAAAGTTTTTTCTGCCATCATACCAAGGAATGTGCGGCTTTCTGAAGCGCCTTCATTTGGCAAGCCAATAAATTTATATGACAGGTCATCAAGCGGCAGTGTAAGCTATGAACAATTAGCAATGGAGCTTTTACGCTCACGGTGACCTGTTGCCATGACCGGTTACATTTTGTACTACTGGTGATGGTGCAGCTCTACTGAAAGCTGGCAATGATAATGTATGTCAACATTTATTATGAATGAGGATGTGAACAATGGCTAAAAAAGTATTGGGCAAGGGTTTGGGTGCAATTAT
>JAKPOE010000302.1 GCA_029548025.1 Spirochaetota bacterium | reverse complement strand
ACAGCAAAATAATACCTATGTTTTACAATACAAGGCAGTGAATGATGATGAAGTAATACGTGAAATTAATGCTGGCGATATCAATATTAAGGTTAACAACTCTAAATACGCAGTATATGATGACACAACTTCAAAAGGTGTCGGCATTGATTTTACCATAAAAAAAGGTGACCTTAAACTCAAGGCATTTGGTTCTGTTTCCAAAGGGGTAAGTGAGATTGAACGATTTAAGGGCAATTACTCCAATACAAGTGTCTTATTGCAGGAATATCAATACACCAAGGGAACATACTATCAATTAGAACCCTTCAAGCGATTTGATAATGCAGATGCCCCTCCAGCCAATCCTTATTCTACTATAACATGGAATTCAAATCCTCCGTCACCGGCAACCTATTCTCCGTATAGTGTTGGGATAGATAGTTCCGGTTTTGAGCTTTATGCTGATGAGGCATCATCTGAAAATAAAACCGGATTGATGGCAATTTACAAATGGAACGATACATCAATAGTATTGGGATATTTTAAAAAGCTACAGCAGGGTAGTGATTTCACCATTAATTTTGCCACCGGTACAATCACCCTCCTCAAGAATCTAAAATCACAAGCAAAACTTTTTGCAGTGTACACCAGAAACGGAACAACCCAGACATCAGACCCTTCAGCCATTACAAGCCATCCACAATTCTCCGGAAAAATTTGTGTATTTTTAAAATATGCTTCATCACTCCATGAAGACCTCAACTATAACGGAGTACTTGATAGTGGTGAGGATAGTAACAACGATGGGATGCTAAACTATGACATCTATGAAATCAGAGGCATGTATGCTACTGGATTACAGCAACTGAGGAGCGACGATACAAAATTATCCTTCTTTAATAATCTTTTTCCCATGTCAAAGACAGATGTTGAAAGGTTGGGTGGGATTATTATTGATTACAATACAGGAATTATACAATTTAAGCTTCGTGAACCTTTTAAGCAACTATTATCAATACAGTCACAAAAGGTAATTTATTCAGAAACACAAAGTTCTACTGCTTATACGGTATCACAATTCAAAATTGGCATCTCTGGATACAGTCAATCACGGGGTTTTCAGCTAAAACATATCAATATTATCCCCGATACTGTCCGTGTCAAGATTAATGGTGTACAATTAGCTGAAAGTCTCTATTCAGTGGATCCAACATCCGGATTTTTCCAATTTACCAATCCAGGCAATCCTGTTATTACACAAGACACAGACATTGAGATAAGCTACCAATACCTCCCATTTGAAGGACAGTCTCAAGAATTTATGGGAGGTGTCCGAGCTGACTATGCTTTAAACAAGAATATTAGTGTTGGCGGAACAATTCTTTATACTACGCAGGGAAGTGCTTCAACCATTCCCGTTATAGGAAATGAACCCACGCAAACTACTGTTGTTGAAGCCGATAGCACTATTGATTTAACGCAACACGACATCTCAAGCTTTGCTACAAAAATGAGCAATAGTAATGTAACTATTCCAGTTTCATTTAGAGGATACGTTGAATATGCAAAAAGTTACCACAGTATCAATACATTTGGCAAAGGTTTGATAGATGATTTTGAATCAATTTTTTCCGGGCTTACACTATCCATGTCAGAAAAGGATTGGATCTTAGGTTCACTGCCCGACAGTATTTCACAAAACATGCGTGCGCGTATCTATTATAAGTTTTACCGTGATATCAACAACCCCGAAACACTGTATGGATTGCACTTTACACCAATAAACATTCCCTACTCTAAAAAACCAGGACCATATAATGTGGCAACCGGTCACATTGCAGATTCCATACAATCCGAAAATTCCCAGCGTTCACTGGCATTAAACTTCGATTTCAGTTCAGGTGACTATATTTCAATTGTAACACAAAAATTAGCTGTGGTACCAGCGGATCTTTCCAATCTGGAATATTGTGAGATATGGTACAGAAGTACTGGCGGCACAGGAACCGTTAACCTATATCTGGACATAGGAACAATAAACGAAGATTCTGACGGCGATGGTATTTTTGACACTGAGGATACCAATAGAAATGGCTATTTAGACTATGATCCAAACAAAAGCACCTCTGAAGATGTTGGCTATATATTTAATAATACTTTCCCAACAGTGGTTGGCTCAGGGCCAGGACTATCGTCAATAACTATAGGGGACGGCGTGTTGAATACCGAAGATCTCAACAACAATGGTATGCTTGATACTGCAGAGCAGTATATACGTATCCCTGGTTTATTGACTCCAATCTCAATTGACTGCTCTAACACAACATGGCAGAAGATAAGGATTTATATTAACAAAAGTAACCCTTCTCAATATACCTCATCTGCTGAAGCATTTGAGGATATTTTAAAAAAGATATACTCAATACGTTTACTCTTGAACCATGATACTGCCAGTACCGGGACCATCCTTATTGATTCCGTCCGCTTTGTCACCATGCACTGGCAGATTACTGAGATCGATGGCACAACTCCCGGCGATACTAACAAAGCTTCCATTACCCTGATTGATTCATACAATGACAGCGAATATGCCGCAGAATCATTTGCACTCCAAAAAAACAATGTATACACCAGTCTGTATGGCGATAAAACAAAGAAAGAGATACAAAAAACAATAGAATCCGCCTTAAAAGTTTCATACAATAGCATAAACTCAACCACTTTAATCCGAAAATTTTACAAACCAATGGATATTCGATTTTATAAATATATTCACTGCTGGAGTAACTTTAGAAATTATACCAGTGGTGATAGTATTCACTTCAAGTTACTTTCCTCGGATAATGATTATATAGAGTATGCTTATACCCCGCAATTTGTTCATGCATGGGAAGATATTGTTTTATCGCTCCAGGGTGAAATAACCAATGCACAATTCATAAAAAAGGAAGGATCCCCTGATTTAAAAAGGATTATTGCTATCAGTGTAACAGTACATAATACCAATACCAGTGGTGAATTCTGGCTTGATGATATCTACGCAAGTGACCCTATCACCATAGAAGATACAGCGCACTGGTATGAAGGAACAATAAAGATAACAAAGCCTTTAATTACAACCCAGGAAGGGACCCCGGTACTTTCTGATATCATGATTGAATATGTAAAAAAAGGACATGGCAATGATTTCTATACCATTGGACAGCCATATAATGACATTTCGGAAGATTATAGCCAAGCTGTTTTTTCGTGTAACATACTTCCCTACTGGCACACCTCTATAGATTACCTGCAGGAGCAAACACAAACTGATAGCCTGAATGAAAATGTTATACCAACAAGACGAGGTACAACATCAATAAACCAGCTACATTTCATCTCAACCCTGATTCCTCCTGATAAAAGGATTCCACAGATTGACATGATGTATAATTACGAACAATTTGATAACCAGCAAGAATATAAACAATCAGCCAATTCATATGATATCAGTAGTAATAAAATAACACATCAGGCTATCATTGGATTGCAACAAACCCTGAACAATATATTGGGGGGTGATCTATCATATAGGTTGTTGCTTGATACATCGTTTAAGGATGATACTTATAAGGAAAACAGTGAATCTATATTCAACGGCTTTAGCAATCAAAAAAAACAACGCCAATCATGCAATGTATCCATACAGTATCAATTTCCCCATTTGTATATTTCTCCCGGTATCCAGGTACTATCAGAAGAATTTGTTACCTATAGAGGCACTGTTTCAGATATCAATCCTGTAATATATCACGAGATTAACTCAAATTTTCATCCACCTTTTTACTATGATGATACTATTCGTTTTACAGAGCGATTAAAAAAAAGTTCACTTACCATTGGGCTCCAGCGTTATCAATTCATTAACCCATCCGTTTCTTATGAATTTTCATATTTTGAGAATCAATTTAAAGATTTTTTGCCATCAGAAATATGGTATGATTATGGATTCAATCGCTCGCATTCCACCTATGGATTTATTATGAACACCCTGTCATTACCTATAAACTTTAGTAAAATCTTCCCATCAATTAAAGGTTGCATGTTTACCTACACGCGTTCCGGAACTATTAATGAAATAAACGTTCCCTATGAAGGTGAATCTACCAATTTTTATAATGAGCGATATGGTGTTAAACGGTTTACCAGTGCAACCGCAAATGAGATATGTAATGTTATCAGCTACCCTCCATGGTACTTTTTTAAAGGGAGGTCTAATTATGCAAATAGCCGCGACTACGTAACCTATACCATGAACACTCAACCTGCTATCGGGGGAGTGCATTTTGCAGATTACAATAATTACTTCAGACTCCTTGATAATGCAGCATTTTCCATTAACTGGGAACTGTCGCCCCTTATACTTTTTTTAAACTCAAGTGTCAATTCAGTTTCAGACAGAAATGGTATCAATACCCCTGCTCAACAGGTTGTAACCTACAGCATTGTTTCATCTGTTTCATGTGATCTCATGAAGATTTTTTCTTTTGGATTCTTCAGACCAAATAAACCTGATTTACCATACCATTCTGCAATACTGCTACTGGAATATCAGTTTAATAAATATCTGCGTATTACCTCAAATATTGTACAGGATGAACATACCCCAACCATAGGGACAACTTTTAAATGGGACAGATCAAGTGTTGCTGTTAAATTTGGCATAAGCTACCGCACACAAAAGTGGTACGAATTTATCCCGATTGATGATAGGAAGCGAGATAATGATGATACCATTTACTTTGAGAACATGACAGTTCAGCCTGACTTTACCAATATTGACGAAGGTTATACATTCTCAACTATCTATGAAACCGATGTACAATTTATTTATGATTTTTTTAAACATTGGTATACGCTTACTGCAATGCCCATTTTTCGCATTGAATACTACATGGCCCTTAATCGGTATAACTATACCTTTTACACTTCGCCGGAACCCTATGATCTTTATAGTATTTCATCCAATCTCACTGTAAATGTCCACAAGAACATTCAGGGATCAATTATAGCTCGTGGTATACTGGAACGTTTCAGAAACCGGGAAACAAACTCAATAAACCGTGAAATTGTTTCTTACGAATTAGGATTCCAATTTAGCCTGTTATTTTAAAATCTACTTTTCTTTAATGAATAATTTTTTCAATGTCTTTTTTAATTTTTTAAATTTGTTCTGGATGGTAATTTTATAAATTCCATCTCTGATATTTTTTAGAATATGATGAGTGGTCAATGCAATAATATCCCACAACCTTTCCTGATCAGGGCAATACACAAAATAATCTATATGCACCTGGAATGCTCCTTTATATTTTCTTCCTCCTCCATCGGTTGTTATATTTTTGATCAATTCATTTAAATCAAGATCTTCATTTTTTGTTCTGAGCGATGCATCAATATCTAATTTTGTATGATTATTATGATAGACAGCTCCATAAACAACTGCAAGTTCAACATGATTGTTTTCCAAAAGGTAATCGGCAATTATGGCAATAGTGTCTCGATGTTCCTCTTCAACAAATCCAACACCTGCTATTAGCCAGTCTTTATATATCACCACATTAGCCATTGCATGTTGTAGTAACCGTTGAGAATACAGTGACAGCGGGACACTCTCAATTTTTTCAATCATTGAAGGTATATACAACTGCTTTAAATATTCTATCGCCATTACATCATATTTGTTTAAATGATTAAAATTATCAGAATCTGTCTTTATTCCCAAATATAATACCGTTGCCAGTAAGTGTATCATATCCTGTGAAAAGCATGATATATATTGCATAATGAGAGCACATAAGGTGCTTGTCGATGATACTTCATCAGTTAAAATACGAAAATGAGCAGGTACATCATCCTCCACCGGTGCATGGTGATCTAAATGGATAAGGCAGGGAATAGCATTTATTATTCCATCAATTAAAGCTGTCTGAAAATCACATACAATATATCCTGAATAGCGTTGCAGGTTAATAGCCTTTATGGAATCTTCAATATATAATGGAATAGAAAATAGAGATATAATTTCTCTATTGGATGGTAACGATGCAGGCATAAAAGCAAACATCGTTGCTTTGACATGCAATGCATCACATAAACAATACAAAAAGTACGAAGACGCTATTGCATCAGGGTCAGGCGATCCTTTAATGAAAATCGCAATATGTTTTTGCACTTGAAGGATAGATATTATTTTATGAGCTGACTCTTTAAAATCAATGTTCATATAAAATTTTCGAAAATAACGATATGCATTCACTCAATACGAAAAATCACAATGCTGATATCTTCTTTTAATGCTGTATTACTTATAAAATCATTGAGATCAGATGAAATACGTCGTATAATCAAAGCCGGGGTTTCACTATTATGCAGACGGATTAAATCTTTTATCCTGCCAATACTATATGTCTGTCCGTCAGCATTAACAGCACCGGCAATCCCATTGGAATAGATACAGCCTATACATGGTCCATTTGCTCGATATTCTTTGGATTCATAAATAAAATCGCGTTCAATCCCGATGGGTATCCCTTTGGTATCCAATTCTAAAAAGCTGTCAGAACGAATCTCATAGAGAATGAGAGGATTAAATGCCGCATTGAGATATTTTAACGATAGATCATCTGAATTAAATGTGAAACAGAATGCAGTAGCATATCTATCAGTAAATCTGGAGGTACACACAACCCAGTTTAATAACTGCATTATTTTCTCGGGAGCATCATAAACAGGTGAACACGATTCAAAAGCCCCATATAACTCCAGAGCTAATACAGCAGCATCTACTCCACTATATGAACAATCAGCTATTAAAAATCCCAGCAAATTTTTGCGTAAAACTCGCGCATTGCAAAATTCACCACCCAGATTTGAATTATTCATCAAGATAGAACTTATCCTGATATGATCGATAAACGGTATTTGTTTGGGTTGCATTGAAGTTTTAATAGCATTAACCACTAATTGATCATGTTCAGCAACCTGCTTTGTTTTCACATCTTCAATCTGCAAAGAATTGACTAAAGCATTACCAAACTTCACTCTGTATAATTCCATGAATTGAATCTCATTATAGGTATATGGGCGCCCTTTTTTATGAGGACCCACCAATAATATCGCTACAAGTTTTCCATTTGCGTCAAAAATAGGAAGAATAACTTCAATATTATTACTCTTTACCAATATAAGGACATCATCAAAAGCTTTGATAGTGTCATCCGTATAAAATAATGATTGATGGATTGTTGTTGTGACCATCTCACATAACTGCACAATAGAATCGGTAGACACTATTCTTTTAATTTTTGTTTGTTCACCAATGCTGTGGCTTAAAATAAATGCTTTTTCTGACTCATTATACATCAAAAGTGATGCAGAACTAACATTAAACAAATTTTCCAGACTATCAATGGTTGTGGAAAAAAATTTATCCCAATATGCTGGATCCCCTTCAAATTCTTCTGCCTGAGATAATGCCTGAATAAATGTATTAAAACGTGTTTCCAGACGTACATACTCTCGTTTAAAGGATTTCTCCAGATATGGCTGGATAAAACGTGTAAATACAAATAAATATATAACATTGATAAAAGCAACAGCTACGGCAGGAATCTGCCCACCTCTCAAAAAAAACCTATAACTATATACAAGAATAAAATATGATGGAATTACCGTCATAGCCAATACTATACAATAAAAAACTATTTTAAAGTAGAATTCCTTAACATCAAGATAGCGTTCATCTGAAATTGCATAATTATTTATCAGTAACAATATCAAGGCAGCGGATGCAATCCCAGGGCTGTGAAAATCATATATTTTAAAAGCATACGGTAAAATTATAAACGTTATCAAAATGATCAATGCACCAAAATGGTTTCCCATAAAAATATAGAACAATTGATACCTAAATGAAGTATTTTCTAATCGCCTCACTTTATAAAATAATGTAAAAAAAGTACCCATGATATAAAAAATAAAAACAACTAGATATACTTCAATCAATACCCCATAACTAAAGTTGAAATAATACTCAATAAATGATGCATGGGTAATTATTGTATCAGTTGCCACGCAAAGTACAAATGTAATAAAGCCTGGTATAGCAGTTGTTATAATCATCCATAAAGGGCTTTTCTTTTCCCATCGAGGGAAAATTTGTGTATAATGAAAAAAGCCCTGGTTAATAATTATTATTAAACCAAAATACCAGCGCGTCAGTTGAACAATGTCAATATCAGGAATAAAATATGGTATAATTAAACATGAAACCATACCCGCTGTCAGAATGGCAATAAGCGAAAACAAGCGGTTTACTGCGTAAGAATATCTTTTCACTATATTAATGATGGCAACAAAGAGAGCAAATATAACAGTAATTGCACAGATAGTAATTATAGTGTAGTTCAAAGCTAAACCATCCAGAATATATTATATATAATCCCATGATATAAAATTGAAGTACTTTTACAATAATTATCGATAAATTTCAAGCTAATTTATAATTTATGATATATCATTATGGTCTATACATGTCCGAACCATCTTCAGGGAAAGCTTTTTATAAATTGTTTTCAATTGTTTATCAATAAAATAATATGTTGATTTACACTCTGCGGCAATTTCTGAAAATTTCTTATTCTGGTAAAATTTTTTGTACAGCAATGATTGCTCGTCATTGCTCAATTCCTTTATAACATCATACAGAGTATTGACTACCATACCATCAATCATTGTTTCAGCCATATCTTTATTATTAACCTCTTCAATAGTTGCAATTTGAGATAGCCAGTAACTGTCGCCATTGTTATGGTGTCGCATTTCTTTACGAATACGGCTGATGCAGGTATTCCGTGTTGCTTTAACAATATAATGCTTTATAGCAGGATCAAACGGATCCCCTTTTAAATCAACCCTCACTAATTTAAGAAATACATCATGGAAGATATCTTCAATATCCTCATTGGATGTAAAGTAACCGGCTATTATTTTTTTCACCAGATTACCATAGAGCACATAGCATTTGCTAACACATTCATGTGTATCTTTTTTCATGTCATCCCCCAAAGTATTGAAATATTACATTTTTACGTTTGTAATAGCATAGTTTACTATTAAAATCTTCTTATTTTGCGATTTATCTGAAAATGAGAAAAATTTTTGATATAGTATTGTAAATAATAGCTCTTGAGGTTACTATCATGTTTAAACCGCCACTAACATTACAGACCACAACATTATGGAACTACCCCTCCCAGAATTACGGCAATCAAAAGCAGGGTGATCAAAATTACCCGGGTGCAACCCCTTCATATGTCATATGGAATTTGCTCATGCGGTATACAAACAAGGGTGATATGGTTGTTGACCCAATGTGCGGCAGCGGGACAACCATTGATGTATGCAACGATCTCCATCGGAAATGTCTGGGGTATGACATTCATCCGTATAGAGCCGATATTATGAAAGCTGATGCACGCAATCTTCCCTGTAAAAGTAACAGCGCTGATTTTATCTTTATAGACCCGCCGTATGGCGATAATATCAGCTACTCCAACGAAGAACAGTGTATTGGGAAACTGAGCGCTAAAAGTCAGGAGTACTTTGATGCCATGGCGATAGTTATTAAGGAAATACATCGCATTTGTAAACCAAAACACTCCATGGGATTATATATTTGTGATTATTATAACAAGAAGGATGGCTTTATTCCTATAGGATTCAAACTATTCTCCATACTGTTGCAATACTTCAAACCTGTTGATATCATCGCTGTAGCACGACATAATAAAACACTGACAATGGGCAATTATCACAGGGCTGCTGAAGAAGGCAATTTTTTTCTTCGGGGATTTAACTATTGTTTTATTATGTATAAAGAGTAAAACAGCAAAAAACTACAGCATCACATTTCACGAGCATTCCCATTAATATCACAAACATGGATATGTTCTGGTAACGAGGCTTGGAATGAAAAACCCTGCTGCCAGGTGCCATCACTGCTTTTGTAATACCATCTTTTCTCCCTGCATGTTCTGGTGTAGTAGTAGATATGCTCCGGTAACAAATGTATATCATCAGGGTTGTGTGGGAGATATTTCATTTTATTAATGAAACGGCACAGCTTCCATAAACTTGCAATATCCTCTCGTGTGATATCATTGCCAAACGGATAGAGCGCGCTCCCTCTGCACAACCTCATATCCTCCGGAAGCCCCATAGTTTCAAACATAGGTATCCTCGGAATCATATACAGTGGTGAAAATCCAATTATTACCGGGAGCTTTGCCAGCAATACAATATCCTGTATGCAATCATCAATACTGCTGCCAGGCAAACCTGCTATAACATAAACAATAACCTTCACCCTGCCTGCACATCGAAAGGCTATATCCTGAATCATTTCTTTTATCAGCGGACGGTTATAGCGCCTGGCAATAACATCATTAGCTGAAACAAGCGATAGGTTAAACTCCAAAAATCCGGACTCCATGGCATCATCAAGTACTGCATGGAGGTTTGAAGCGGTTATGCCATTCATGCAAAGATAGTTCATCCCTTTTTCTTTGTAACGTTTCATGAGCGATAGTAACTGTAGAGCATAATCCCTGGTATATAAAAAATTATCATCCTCAAAATTAATTATCTGCACACCGTTAGTCGAGAGATAGTGAAATTCTTCTTCAATGGACTGGAATGCTCTGCGTTGATAGGTATATCGCGAATGTATTGAACAAAATGCACATTGATAGATGCATCCCTTGCTACAGATGACATTGGCAATCCTTTTACCATAGTATGTATACCATCCACATCGCTCAGGGAAGTTATTACTAAAAAATTCATTGCTCCTGCCATTGCTGGATTTGATAATTTTGGGAAGTTTACTCATACACTTATTATTTGAGGTGTGGATAGTATGCAACAGCTCCGGCAATACAAGCTCGCCATCATCTTTTACATAAACATCAGCATATCCCTTTTCAACGGTGGACATACTCCATACAGCCCAGCCTCCCACAATAACTATCGCACTGCTATGCTCCTTGATCTTTTTAACCAGCAACTCAACATCGTGGTGATATGCTGTAAATAAAGAAGATATGCATACTACATCATACTTTTTTTCATTAATCAAACCAACTATCCTGTCAAACGAAGACCCAAAACGCTTATATCCACAAAACAGGCTAAACCATGAGGTATCGTGCATATAGATATGGTTCAGATACTGAAAAACATCAGGAGTTTGAAGCTTCTTTGATTTTGCTTTCTGCCGTGCATCATAGATATCAACATCCAGCCAGGTATACTGTTGTAGCATTGCTTTGATATATAAAAGGCCCAGCGGCTCAGAACGATGGAAGCTATAATAAAAATCAAAGACCGGCGGTGAGCATAGTAATACTTTTAATGGCATGGCATTAGTGTTTTATCTTTGTTCCTCTAAAAAGTATTGTGGTTCTTCCTATTTGAATTTCGTCCCAATCGGTGAGCATTTTTGGACGCAGGAGCTTCTTGTTGTTTAAAAAGGTGCCATTATCACTGGCACAATCAAAGAGATAATAGCAGTCATTAATCTTTTTTATCTTTGCATGTTTCAGCGACACAGCATCATCGTTGATAACTATCGTATTTTCCTTACCATGCCCAATGGTTACCTCATCCCAGATTAAGGGAAATTTTTTTCCTGTTTCAGGACCACTTTTCTCTACCAGCCATGCACTGGTATAGCTATATTCAGGTGAGCTTGACAGCAATAAGTTTGATTCTTCCTTTCTTCCAGCTTCATCTTTTTCAAAAAGTACATCATAGTAATGTTGTACTGGCCGTGGTATCCTCTGCATACTGACAAGTTCAATAATGTGTTTCCATTTATTCATGAAAATAATAAAAACAATTACCAGTGCAACTATAAGCAGCACAATAATTCCTGCCAGTACTACAAAAGGCACATTATTGAACCTATATGCTGTAAACGAGGGTGCTTTAAAGTTTATATATTGTATATCGTTATCACTGACAGTACCATTGTTAAATCTGACTTCCACAGAGCCAATACCATCGGTACTTGATGAGTTATAACTCAGCTCAAAAGGGATTATGCCCGATGATATCCTGGATTGCATAAGCTGGAGTATTTTTTTATTGATATCGTCACTTATTATAAACAATTTACCGTTGGCTGCTTTGCTCAAACGACTCACAACAGCTGTTTTCCTGCAACCTTGCGGCAGTACAGTATAAACAGGGGTTGAGTGTTCCCGCGCAATACTGATAACATCGTCGGGAAGCATATCACTTCCTTCATCCTTACCATCAGTAAAAAGCAGTATTGCCTTGACTCCATCAAACTTAGAAAGATCGTCAATAGCAGTATATAAACAATTGAACAACTGGGTACACTTTCCAAGCTGTTGCAAATTTTTTATTTTTGCAACATGCACCATACTATCGTCATCATGCGACGCTAATTGCACAACCTCATTATTAAATTTATACAGTAGAAATTTATAGTAATCCGGACTTTTCTTTATTATGCTTATGGCACTATTTTTTAAACGCAAAAAATTATTTTTTGAAAGGCTTTTACTCGTATCAATGCATAAGGCTATATATACATTATCCAGCTGTCCATGCTTCAGTGACAATTCCTTTATAACCTTCCCATTCTCCAATACGGTAAAATTATCTTTTGTTATACTATTTCTTCTCTGGATTGCATGGAGCTTACCGGAAATACTAACAATGGGGAATGATGTTATATCAACATGTTCAATCTTTACAATAGGGCCTGCATATCCAATACACTGGAATATACATAAGCAAAGCAAAACAGCCATACCATGCTTTATGATGAATGTTATTTTTAACATAGGCTACAATTCCATCAATTCCTATTGTACTCTTTATTGTTAACCACAGCGTTGAACGACTACGATATAGTAATAGTATCGGTATGAATAAAGTGTGAATGCAATCAAATTTTATTCATGGAAGCAATAGAAGCAATCCTTTCCTGTCCTTGCAACAATTGTATGGTGTTCGGTAGCATATCCATATAATCGATAGATTCTCATTAACAGCTTTAGCATTACCTGACAAATTAATGATTGTTGACGTATTGAGGGTCTGCAATTATCCATGACGTCATTGCATGTTTTATGTTTAAAAGTATTGCATGGTTCCTATTGCTCAATTGCTTTTCCTGAAAGGTCTTTACATTCCTGTCTATATGATCTATTATCGCAAACAACCATGACAACAGTTATCATGCTTCATGCTCCCTCAATCTCGATAGTCTTAACCGTTAACTCCCTGCCTGAAACAATCGTTACATTTGGCGAATGACATTTCGGACAACTAAATTGCCAGTCATCTTTATTAAATGCAAATGCAGTGCCACAATCACCACATTGTAACGATGCCTTCACCATCTCCACAACCAGCTGGGCATTCTCGGCTATTGTATCCTTGCTTACAAAATCAAAATAGTTCTGCATCCATTCAGGGATATAATCAGATAGCTCACCAATTAATAAATGAATTTTTGTAACCTTCACCGCCCCATTCTGCTGTGCATGCTGCACC
>JAKPOE010000300.1 GCA_029548025.1 Spirochaetota bacterium | reverse complement strand
GGGCGGTTTTGCTGCCGTTAGCCGCAAGGAAGACAACATTTTTCCCCAGATGAATGTTTGGTCCATATATATCAATATTCCATAATCCCCAGATCACAGGATTGCCAGCAATGGATGCAAATTTTTTACGGTACGATAGTTGCCAGTACAAATAGGTCTTTATAGTAAAAATAAATCGTTTCAATGCTGAAACTTTAAGATAATTGTCCATAGTATGTCCTTTCCGGGTTAAGCTATGTGCACCCTATTCAAATTTGATTCATCGTCAAGAGTTTTTTTTCTATGGTTCATAAACAAAAGGAGTGATAGTTGTAGCCTCACTCCTTTAAAAAGTGACATAGTGATTTTGGTTATGCTATTACAGTTTGCTGCTGATGCCAATGTCAACCCAGAGGTGGTTTTTTAATGTACGGGCATGTCCATTGGCATCTGCGTCGTACTCAATATAAAAATCTTCTGAAAGTGTACGGGCATAGTTTACAGCTGAAAAAAATACAACACTATTATAATCATAGGATGTGCTCAATGTTATTCCCGCATCACTGAAACCATCTCTGTCAAGGTAGGCATTATGGTAATATCCAAGCCATATACCGGTTTTAACAATAAAACTGTTTGCATGCAGTATCTCTTTAAACAGTGATAATTTTGCATAGACGTCTTCATTGACAGGTGTTTCTTCATCGGACTCTTCACGATAGTAGTCATAATATAGTTCCAGAACGGGAATAATGACGCAGGAAAGACTCAATATCCCGTACGCTTCAAAAAAAGATGGATCAACCGTTGCGCCAGCACTATCATAAAATGGGTACTGGCAATATTTTATCCCGATAGTGCTGCTGAAGGTATTCTGAGTAAATGAATATTCAAGTCCATAATCAAATTCATGATATGTCTTTGCTACATCGTTATCGCCACCTTCAGTGGTCATATAATAATCCTGATTTATCCCTATAGTTATATATCCCTGTACTCCGCTAACTTCACAACCAACTTTTGGCCATATAACGCCTGCACCTTTACCGTTTAGCTCAACACCACGCCACCAGTAGATACTGTCATACGTTACCCCTACGGGAAAAGAAAATAATTTTTCTGCTGAATAACTATTATTTGTAACAATACAGCAGCAGATTATACCTATAATAATATGTAAAATGGTTTTGAATAAATGGTTCATACATACCTCCTTTTAAAAATATAAAGACGCATGTTATGTGCGTCTTTATATTTTTAATTGTATCAAGTTAATGGTGTCAATATGAGAGTATTATTCATCTCATCATTATAGAAAATGTTACATTGATGAAATATACCTGTAATCTTTATGTAACAAAAAAGGGATGATCAGGATAAATACTATCAAACAAATTTTCAATTGACAGCAATTGCTTCTCTAGTATCATCCAGTAACATTTGCAGGTAACTATCGCACAAAATAGAGAAAACAAACCGTTTGTGCTACATTACAGGCATAGTTTATTTTTATGAGGTATCCCATAATGGCAGATGACATAAACGACTTAGTACTTCAGCGCATTGAAAAAGTAAAGCAGTTGCGCACTAAAGGAATCAATCCATACCCTATCCGATATAAACCAACACATACTGCGCAGGCAATCAAGGAACAGTTTGGCGAAGAGGACAAACGCCTTGTTACGGCAGCCGGAAGGATAAAGTCAAAGCGCGTGATGGGTAAGGCAAGCTTTGCCCACATTGAAGATGCAAGCGGACTGATTCAGGTGTATACGAGGCTTGACAGGCTTGGAGAAGAAAAATACGAGCTGTTTAAAACGCTTGATTTAGGTGATATTATTGGAGTTGCAGGGCATGTATTTAAAACAAAGCAGGGTGAGATTACCATTGAGGTTGACGATGTAGTGCTGCTTGCCAAAAGCATTCGTCCGTTACCAGTGGTAAAGGAAAAAGATGGCAAGGTGTTTGATGAGTTTGCCGATAAGGAGCAGCGATACCGACAGCGTTATGTTGATTTAATTGTAAATCCTCAGGTACGACAGCAATTTATACTGCGCAGCAACATGATTACCGGCATTCGCAATTTCCTGAATCAAAAAGGCTTTATAGAGGTTGAAACACCCATGATGCATGCGATACCGGGTGGTGCGGCTGCACGTCCTTTTATAACGCATCACAATGCACTTGATATAGATTTATATTTACGTATTGCCCCTGAACTGTATTTAAAGCGTCTGCTTGTTGGCGGATTTGACAGGGTGTATGAGCTTAACCGCAATTTCAGGAATGAAGGCATATCGACGCGCCACAATCCTGAATTTACCATGTTAGAGCTGTATCAGGCGTATGCTGATTACAACGATATGATGGCAATAACACAGGAGCTAATAAGCACATTGGCAAAGGAACTTCTGGGGGCGATAGTTATTACCTATCAGGGCAATACCATTGACCTTACGCCGCCGTGGCAGAAGCTACGCTATAGTGAGGCACTGAAAAAATATACAGGGATTGACTTTACCGCCATTTCGCGCGATGAGGCATATGCCGAAGCCGTGAAGCGTAATATTGATGTAACGAAAGAGATGTCATTGTGGAAGATAGCCGAAGAGTTCTTTGAGGAAAAGGTTGAGGAAAATCTCATCCAGCCAACCTTTATCATCGACTATCCCAGGGAACTATCGCCACTTGCAAAAAGCAGGGAGGATAATCCGGAGTTTGTTGAGCGCTTTGAAGTTTTCATAGCAGGCAGGGAGATGGCAAATGCATTCAGCGAACTCAATGATCCGTTTGATCAGCGGCAGCGTTTTGAGGAGCAGGTAAAGATGCGTGAAGCCGGCGATGATGAGGCACAGATGATGGACACCGACTATATAACAGCACTTGAGTATGGAATGCCACCTGCTGGTGGACTTGGCATAGGAATTGACCGGCTTGCTATGTTGTTTATTGACACCGCTTCCATAAAAGATACGATATTGTTTCCGTTGCTGAAGCCGGAAAAATAGGGAGATATATGCAAACAGTTAGCTACACCTATAAACAGTATGGATTACATATACACAGGTTTTTGTATGATTGGGTGCTTTCATGGGCTCATTCCCCATTTGGTGAAAGGGCACTGTTCGTGCTGGCATTGGCTGAGTCATCATTTTTCCCTGTGCCGCCGGATGTTTTGCTCATTGCGCTTGTTTTAGGGAAAAGGGAAACGTGGCTGCGCCTTGCAATCCTTTGCTCTATTGCATCGGTTATTGGAGGATTAGCAGGGTATGCCATTGGATATTATTTATGGTATAGTGGCGATAGTTTTTCTTCAATTGCCATGTTCTTTTTTAACAATATTCCAGGCTTTACTATAGAATCGTTTAATACAGTTTCAAAGCTCTATGATGTATATTCTTTCTGGATTGTATTCACTGCAGGATTTACCCCCATACCCTATAAAGTGATTACCATTACAGCAGGAGTTGCAAACATTAATCTCTATATGTTTGCCATAGCATCGGTCATAAGCCGTACAATGCGATTTTTTATGGTTGCCGGGCTTATCTATAAATTTGGTGAACCCATTAATGCATTTATCAATAAATGGTTTAACGTTTTATCCATAGCATTTGTGGTACTGTTGATTGGCGGCTTTTATGTTTTGAAATATGTAGTATAATTGGTGTATGGTTTATTTTGTTGTTTATTTCATTATTGAGAAGACTTCCAGAACTTTTGAACACTATACCATACCATAAAACAAAAGAAAAGGAGGATTGTTATGAAAATTTTTATCGACAGCGCTGATATTGATGAGATTGCACAAGCCTATAGCTGGGGTATTGTTGATGGGGTTACCACCAACCCATCGTTGTTGAAAGCTGCAGTGGATAAAAGAAAAGCAAAAGGTGAAACGCTGGATATGGAAGCTTATATTACTAAACTTCTGGAAATTTCAAAGCCCAATCCGGTTAGCCTTGAAGTGACCAAACGCACTGCAAAGGAGATGATAGCACAGGGGCGTACTATCTATAAGCGTTTCAACAGTATTGCAAAGAATGTCAATATAAAGATACCGGTTAATCCTGCCATGCAACCGGATGAGCAATGTCATTTTGATGGCATCAATGCAGTGAAGGTTTTGCAATCTGAAGGCATCCCGGTAAACTGTACGCTGGTGTTTACCCCGGAGCAGGCGCTTTTAGCGGCTAAAGCGGGTGCAGTCTATATCAGCCCATTTGCAGGACGTATTGATGATTATATACGAAGCAGCGCACATATCAAATTTGATAAAAGCGATTATTTTCCAGAGGAAGGGATTGAGCAGAATGGCGTACTGTTACATGATAATGGGATAGTTTCAGGGATAGATGTCGTATCGCAATGTGTTGAAATAGTAACATATTATGAATACAAATCTGAAATTATTGCAGCATCGCTGCGGAATCCCCGTCAGGTACGTGAAGCAGCGCTTGCGGGCGCTCATATAGCAACTGTACCATTTGGTGTGATAGCTCAAATGTTACGGCATGAAAAAACATTTGAAGGCATGAAGAAATTTACCGATGATATCGTCCCTGAATATGAAAAACTAATTGGATAGAGAGGTTGCCATAAATAAAAATTTTTTTTATATTGTAATAAATAGTATAGTACAAACTACAATAGAGTAATGGTGGCAATAATAATAGAACATGGTAAACCAGGAATATATCCATGGCACATCGGTATGAATATGACGGCAATCTCCAGATTAAAGAGGATGTACAGGTAAAGAAACCACGCATGTATAAGGTTATTCTTCATAATGACCATTATACAACCATGGATTTTGTTGTAGAGGTTCTGGTTACAATATTTCATAAAAATAATATGGAAGCAACGGAACTTATGTTGCAGGTTCACAGAAATGGTTTTGGTATTTGTGGTGTGTATACCTATGATATAGCACAGACCAAGGCAGGACAGGTACATACACTGGCACGTCAGCGTGAATTTCCGCTGAAGTGTACTGTTGAAGAGGCATGACAGGTATACTGGTATTTTAATTGTAATAAATTGTAATAAAGGGTTTTGTCAATGGAGATAAGCACCGTATTAAACCAGATATTGATGGCTGCCTATAATGAGGCAAAGAATCGTAAGCATGAATATCTTACGCCTGAACATGTTTTATTGGCCTCGCTGTATTTTCCTGAAGGCAGGGAGGTTATAGAAGGATGCGGTGGCAATGTTGAGCAGCTTAAGCGAAATTTAAGCAAGCATCTTTCAATGCATATTCCTGTAATTGCAGATGGAGAACCTTCACAATCTGTTGGATTGCAGCATGTTATTGAACGTGCCATTATGCACATCAATTCCGCACAAAAAGAGATTCTGGATTTTGGTGATATAGTCATTGCCATTTATGAAGAAGAAGAATCATTTGCTTCATACTTTTTAGCTCGTGAAGGTATCACTCGCTATGACCTGTTGAATTATATATCACATGGCGGAAGTTTTGAAGAAGAAGAGATAGAAGAGTTTGGTGATGAGGTTGGGGGTAATACCGAAAAACAAAGCAAAGTGCTGGAGCAATTTACTATTGAATTAACGCAAAAAGCGCAAAAGGGAGAGCTCGATCCCCTTATTGGCAGGGAGGATATTTTAGAACGTACCATGCAGGTGCTGTCGCGAAGATTAAAAAACAACCCTGTCCATGTCGGTGAACCTGGTGTTGGTAAAACTGCAATTACCGAGGGATTGGCTCAGCGCATTGTGGCAGGTGCTGTGCCGCAATCACTGAAAAATGCAAAGATCTACCGGCTGGATATGGGTGGGCTTATTGCCGGTACACGATTCCGAGGTGATTTTGAAGAGCGCCTTAAGCGTGTGATTGCTGAATTGCAAAAGCAGGAAAAGGTGATACTGTTTATTGATGAGATACATACAATCGTTGGTGCGGGTGCAGTGAGCGGCGGTTCAATGGATGCTTCCAATATTTTAAAACCGGTGTTAGCCGATGGTAAAATCCGTTGCATAGGCACCACAACCTATGACGAATATAGAAAATATTTTGAAAAGGATGGCGCACTTTCACGGCGCTTTCAGAAGATTGATATCCATGAACCATCGCATGAGGATACAATCAAGATCCTCAAGGGTATAAAATCCCGATACGAGGAGCATCATAATGTAATCTATACTGATGATGCACTGGCACAGGCAGTTGAGCTATCAGCGCGATATATTACTGAGCGAAAGCTTCCTGACAAAGCGATAGATGTTATAGATGAGACAGGAGCTTTTGCGCGGATGTATGCCCGTGATGAAGAGAACCCCACCATCACAGCCCATCAGATTGAACAGATGATAGCTAAAATGGCGCGTATTCCTGAGCGCACAGTTTCTGCAAGTGAGACTGCAAAGTTGCAGTATTTAGGGGATGAGCTTTCAATGCACATCTTTGGACAGGATATGGCAGTCCAAAAGGTTATAGAGGCCATCAAGCGTTCGCGCGCAGGCTTCCGGGAAACAGAAAAACCCATTGCATCGTTTTTATTTGTTGGTCCAACAGGCGTTGGCAAAACCGAGCTGGCGCGACAGCTTGCATTTATCATGGGTATTGAACTTATTCGGTTTGATATGAGCGAGTATCAGGAAAAGCATACTGTTGCCCGGCTCATTGGAGCGCCACCCGGCTATGTAGGATATGAAGAAGGAGGACAGCTTACTGAAGCGGTACGCAAACATCCATACTGTGTGTTGCTGCTTGACGAGATTGAAAAAGCACATCCTGATGTTTTTAATGCCCTTTTGCAGATTATGGACTATGCAACCCTTACGGATAATACAGGACGCAAAGCTGATTTCCGCAATACAATTATCATTATGACATCCAATGCAGGTGTTCGTGAAATGAATAAAAAGGTGCTTGGGTTTGAAGTGGCTACCTATAATCTTGATGCCGTTAACAAAGAGCTGGAACGCCTTTTTGCTCCTGAGTTCAGAAACAGGCTGGATGCAATAGTGTATTTTAATGGGCTCAACAAAGATATGATGCGCAGGATTGTGATTAAAAAGCTTGATGAATTTTCTAAACAGTTGCAGGAAAAACATGTAGAGCTTGTCTGTACCGATGCATGTATCGATTGGCTTTCAGATAAGGCATATTCCCCGGTGTTTGGAGCACGTGAGGTTGCCCGTGTTATACAGGAACACATCAAGTCATTTTTTGTGGATGCAGTTCTTTTTGGAGCGCTAAAAAATGGAGGCAGGGCAATAGCTGATATTGTCGGTGATGCAATATCGATAACTATCGAACAATAGTACATGTATGGTGCATTTTTTGAATAACGATATTATATGTTTTCCTCCGGTTGAAGAGGCAAATGAAGATGGATTGCTGGCATTTGGCGGCAATCTAACGACAGAATGGTTGCTTGAAGCCTACACGCATGGCATATTCCCCTGGTTTAATAGCGACAGATCAGAAATTTTGTGGTGGAGCCCTGATCCGCGTTTTGTGTTATTTCCTCATGAATTGAAGATTCACAGGTCACTGAAGCAGGTGATGAAGAAAAAAATATTTACGGTGAGCTTTGATACAGCTTTTGCACAGGTTATATCGGAATGTTCAAAACCGCGGAGGCAGGCTTTTGGCACATGGATAACTACAAGGATGAAACATGCATATATAAAACTGCATGAACTGGGATTTGCACATTCGGTAGAGGTGTGGCACAACGGTCAACTTGCAGGAGGGCTTTATGGAGTATCGCTGGGGAATACTTTTTTTGGCGAGTCAATGTTTACCCTTATGGACAATGCCTCAAAGATTGCACTGGTAACGCTGGTTACCGTTCTGCGCCGATTGGAATTTGCGCTTATTGATTGCCAGGTATATACTGATAATCTAAAGCATTTTGGTGCACGATTCATACCAAGGGATGAATTTATACGGCTTCTTACCATGTCGCCTGGTTACACTACATTGTGTGGTAGCTGGAGTCATCTTGTTGTTGATGGCTATGACTATGTGCAGTGTATCAGTGAAGTAAACGCTTAGATTCCAGCAGGTGATTGTTTTTTGCTTTTATCTTTGTATAGCGTATTTTTGGATAGTGTAACAATGCATTGGTAAAAACGGTAAAAACAAAATATAATGAAAGCGAGATAACCGCTACAGCCATAACACCTGCTGCAACGACAATTATACGAAAATACACCAATGAAGAAAGTGAACATATGGATACTACAACGGCAGCCGCATAGATAACCAATAATATAAAAATAAAGCTAAAGGTACCATACAAAACCCATTTCCCTATTGCCATGGGTATCCCCTTTAATTGTTTGACCATCCACCGTGCAAATATTTCTGAGTACCTGGTAAAAAGTTCCTGTGAAATTTCTACAAACCGTTTAACCATTAATAGAGTTATGACAATACCAGCAATAAGCGAAGAGTACGATGTTATTCCGATTGCAAAAACAAAAAGAGTAACCATGGCGATAGTTACTCCCAAAAGAATACTTATCATCACTATAACGGGGATGCAGACGCTGATTGCAATAGATCTAAGTGATGCCTTTATTAAAGCAAGTGTGCTCTCAAAGCGGCTTAGATAGTCTTCAGGATGTAATACAAAGTATTCCCACTCCTGTGCATAGCGATCATCAGGTGGTCCAAAATCATCAAATAAAGATGTCATCTCTGGTTCAGATTTTACATGATATTTGTTCCAGACAATGTCATAGCTTGCTCGCTGCGACGGGTTGGTAAGGATATCATACGCTTCACGGATAAGTACAAACTGTGCATAGCTGTTTTGTTTTGTGCTGTCAGGGTGAGTTTCTTTTGCTTTTTGTCTGAATGCTGATTTAATGGTGCCAGTATCGGCAGCAGGGGAAACACCAAGTATTGTATAATAATCTTTAAATGATATGTCCATAAGCAACAATCAGCTATGTTTGAATGTATCGGAAGTATTGCACAGCATCACTATCAGTGCGAAAAATTTTAATAAATTTTTCAATTTTTATAATATCCAGAATGTTCTGGATTGAATCATTAACATGTGATAAAACTAAATCGCCGTTGTTTTTTCTGATTTGTTTTGTAGCTAAAATAAGTGTACTTATACCTGCGCTGTCTATAAGAGTAACTTTTTTCATGTCAACAATGATCTTTTTTGCCCCACCCTTGATAAGGGTAGTTAAAAATAGCATTATTTCGCGGGAGGTGTCAATATCAATTTTTTCAGGGTAATTCATGTAGAAAATAATCATATCATAGTCAACATTTTCCTTGTTAATTAGTGAAAGATTTAATAATTCTATTTCAAAACTCATAGTAAACCACCTGTATTTTATAGTGATTAAACGTATTGAAAATAATGCAAGGCTTCGTCCTCTGAATGAAATATTTTGATAAACTTCTGGAATTGAATTGGTTTAAAAATTAATAAAATACGTTCGGACACATTAATTAATACTACATCGCCATTATGGTGCTGGCGAATATATTTTGCAATTTCTACTATTGTACCAATTCCATAGCTATCAATAAATTCAACTGAAGTAAAATCAAAAATTATTTTACGTAAGCCTCCATTTATCAAACACATCGTGAGTGCAAGTAAATCATCATTTTTATCCATATCCGCGACATCGGCTAATTTTATTATGCAGACTGCTCTGTTATAATTAATGGTATCAATTTTGATACCGGGTAATTCTATTATTGTACAATTCATACTTCTTACTATTTTACTATTATGCAATATTCATAAATCAATAACTATTTTTCATCAAAAAATGATTTCATAACAGTTCAGCAATCAGTAGCGTTACATCATCTTTAAAAGGTTCATCAGCAGGGATTGAGCTCCAATCATGTAATAGTTTAATCATTTCATCAATTAGTATAGCTGGTTGCTTTTCAAAACTGTTTGCTATACATGTAATGACATTATCCTCGCCAAATATCTGTTTGCCCTTTTTCAATTCTATAACACCATCAGTATATAATATAAACTTATCGCCATGCTGGTAGTGTATGCTTGTTTCTTGATATTTAGCGTCCCCTATCCAGCCAATAGGGAATGCCCTTGTCCAATTTTTAAATACTGTACCATCGTTGTGCAGTAATAAGGGAGGGGGGTGCCCTGCAATTGATACTGTAATTGTTTTATTTTTTGTGTTGATCAGACTATAGGCTGATGTAATATAATTATCATGGATTGTGCTGGATAAATCTTTATTGAGTAATGTCATCATCCTGGCAGGATACCGTGCATGTTCTTTATTGTTGATAAATGCCATTTTAAGCATTGCGCATACCAGTGCAGCGGGGATACCATGTCCGGTTACATCAGCGATCATAATACCAATTTTATCATCATCAATTTTTATTACATCATAAAAATCACCACCCATGTCCCGCGTTGGGATGTAGGCGTGAGCAATAGTAATGTTGTGCAATTGTGGTATATTCTGTATAACGACAGAGTTATGAATTTCATGGGCTAACCTTATTTCATGCTTTAATATCACATAATCATTATGTTCTTTTACTGATCGTTTCAACATAATAAGATTATGTATTCTGGCTATTAATTCTTCTTCATTATAGGGTTTACTAAGGTAATCGTTAGCGCCTACTCTAAAGCTGGTAATGATTTCCTGTGTTCGGTGTTTTGAAGTCATTATTATAATAGGCAATTCATGAAGTGAATAGCTTTTTCGTATTGTTTCACATACCTGAAAGGCAGAAGTGCCGGGCAATATGGTATCAAGAAGTACAATATCGGGTATTCTGTTTTTCTGGATACTATCATATAGCAATGAAGGATCATGGGAAAATTCTATGTAAAAATTGGCCTTCTGGAGCATCTCCTGCAAAATTTTTACATTAACAGGATCGTCGTCTACTATATAAACAAATCCTTGTGAAGTATCCAGCATTAACGATGGTTGATATTGGATGATATCTTCAGGTAAGCTAATCACAAAATCATTTGTAGATGCTGTTGCTAATTCTTTACTAATCAGATTTTCATCATAAGGGAAATCTACTGTAACACACGAACCGCCATCGGGTTGAGACTCAATGTAAATGCTGCCATCATGAAGCTCTATCAGCTTTTTTGTTACAGCAAGTCCAAGAGCTGATCCGCCAGATTGTTTGTTGGATACAGTGCTGTCATATCCAAAATCATCAATATTTTTTACCAGTTCAGGAGGGATGCCTCCTGCAGTACTGGTAATTATGATTGAAAGGGTATTACTATCATGCATTTGAGTGGCAATGGTAATAGTTCCCTGTTTGGTGTATTTAATCGAATTGCCAATTATATTTAAAAGAATCTGTTGTAAACGCTGTTCATCAACATACAGGGGGGAGGCATTACTCTGGATAGACAGGATAATCGTAATATCTTTTGATGCTACTGCTGGTTGTAATAGAGAGATAACAAAGTTTATAACGCCGGTTATATCTACAATTTTTTTATTGAGCACGATGTCATTATTTTTTAATCGGGTAAAATCAGAAATATCATCAATCAGATAGGATAATCGCATGGCGCTGTTGGTGATAAGCTGAAGGGTATTAGTTGTATATGGGTGATTTTTTTCAGCATAATCATGGATAATATTATTGGTTAAGTGTATTATGCCATTTAAAGGGATCTTCAGTTCATACGATAAATTTGCCAGAAAATCGTCTTTCAACTTATCAAGTCGTATCAGTTCCCTGTTATTTTGTTGAAGTGCACGGATCTCTAAATTTACCATATAAAAAAGATGTTGTATGGTTGTGGCTAATTTTCCTATTTCATCAGTTTTGTTTTTTATAGGGATTTCAATATTGGTTACACCTTCATCAAATTGTTTTATGGACTGGATCATTGTTTCAATTGGCCGGGAAAATGCACGGGTGAATGATAATGAAAAAATAACAGCTAAAAAAATTATAATGACTGTACTGATAACAAAGATAGTATAATTGCGATACACAGGTTTTAAAACAGCATCTTCATTATAGAGCAATCGTGCTATGCAATGGATATTACCCATGGCTACTGGAGACTGAGCTACGAATTCAAAATACCGTATGTTATTTGATGATATATATGAATAGGTGCTGGTTGATTTTAATTTATTGACAATTATATCGGGTAATTTTGTTAAAGTTTTGTTGTTTGGAATATCAACAAGTAACAGCCCGTTGTATTTTTTATTTGGTGCAGCTAAAATAACCTGTATGGATGCAAGTTCTCTGGTGAATGGGGGTTTTAATGTTTCTACAAATTCTAAAGCATCTATGCTGGTTTGAGCAACGTTTCCACTGTTGAGCAATACAATAGCAGCTATAGAATGTGCAAGGTTCATGGAGTATATGGTACCTTCATTAACAAGATGTTCTTTTTGTTGCTGAATCTGATTATGAATAATGTACAATGGTATTGAGGTTGAAATCACTATGATGATTAAAAACGCAATCAGTATTTTATATCTTAATCTCATATTATTGAAACTTTTTTATGGTTTCTTTAATTCTTTTTGCCCGTACAATGTAAGCCTTAGCTGTTGGATTATCAGGATCAATCATTAAGATAATACTCATCGTTGCAATACACCCGTCATAATCATTATTGGTAAACTGCTCAATCCCTTTGGTTTGAAGAGGTAAAATTTCGGGCTTAAGTTGTTCGCGGGTAGTAACTAAAATATTTTCAGCATCCTGTATATAATCTGATGCCTGTATTAAATAAGGAAGGGCTTCAATTTTTTTATTTTGCTGAATCAGTGCAATGGCATGATTATGGTGAACTATCGCTTCATTAATTTTATTTATATGTTGCTGTGCTTCTACCTGCCCGCTATCAAGAGAAAGGATCTGATTAAAACACTGCAGAGCGCTGGTATGCTCCTTATTTTTTAGATATGCATATCCTGAGTCATACAGTTTTGTAATTTTTTCAGCTTTATTTTTTTCCTTTTCCTTTTGCTGTTCTATATAATATTCAGCGGAATGCAGTGCAAACATATAACCTATTTTTCCATAGATGTTTAATACCTGTAATTTTTTGTGTGATAGTTCTGATAAGCTGTATTGGCAGTCCAGCATAATGATAGTATGCTTAAAAATGGATTTTGCAATACCCGTGTTTAGTAGCCATCCTGCTTTGATTGTTGAATCATACGCATCAGTTTTTAGTGCAGTGGCAGTATGGTATTGAACCGACAATCCAGTTCCTCCATATATGGTTATGTCATGCGGTAATGAAAAATATAAGGACGGTATGGTGTGCAATGCATATACCTGCATGCTTGATCTGCTGCTTTCAGCGAAGGTATATCGGTAATATACCAGTTGAGCGTTAAGCATAATGAAATTATTATATGGTGCATAAATAAAAAATCCTGCGCCAATGCCGTTATCCAGTTTATTTTTATAATATCCTGACAATGCAGAATATCCTGCCTGTGCGCCAGCGGTTATATGACCATCAAATGACGTTTGAGCTATTATCACAGCAGGCAATAGCATATACAGTAACAAAAAAACACTCAAAACATATTTATACTCAATAACTATCACCCGTTGTTCCAGTTTTAAAAATAATTAAAACGCTTACCAGCATAACCCTAAAAGATGATGCTGGTTATTACAATTTCTTTCATTATCAGAGAGCCATTGTTCTGTTTTATTATGTGCCCCGCTTCTTCCCTGAAAACTATTTGTTCCATCAGTCCATCCATTGCATGTATTCAATGCATCACACGTGCCATCAGCTAAACTGCCTGACCACCAGAAACTATCGCACACACCAGCATCCTGTAACTTTTTATTGATAGAACTATCGACAAGATCATCCCAGTTATATGCTATAATGATTCCGGATGGGGAATATACCGGCCAATCTAAAGGAATACCTGCAAAATGTAGAGGGATGGTAGCAATGGAATCATCATTATTAATGCTGATGAACGCTATAACATTATCCTGCGGGAGGTCCGGATATGCTGATTGCAAAACACTCTTGCATAATGCATTGAGGGCATCACGGGCTGATACTATAACAACAACTCGCGATGCTTTTTGAAAAATCATGTCACCGGTATATGTCCCCGCAGAGAATAGATACATTCTTCCTTTTGTGGTAAATGAGGTTGGGGTGTAAACCGCAATGTTTTTGTCAGGATCTCTGACACAGACATTGGCATGGTATAGCTTCCCGATGGATAGATTGGTGATGGTACTTTGATTTATAGGCTGATTGGACCAATTATCCTCTTTAAGCAGTCCAGACTGAAGTATTTCTTGCAATGAAAAAAGAGTAAGTGTTTGACTTACAATAACCTGATATTGGAGTAATTCAGATGGAGAATCATCATTTGCGAATGTCCATTGCATTTTTACAGAATTTTCTGTTATATTTGATGTTAACAGCAAGCCATTGTTGCCGGGGATAGGAACTGATGTTAAAGGTTTATCGGTGGTATAATTATTTTCTTCCTGGATTATAGTATTGATTTGATCATCTGTGCATGACAGCATAGTGAGACTTGATACAATGGCAATTCCTATGAGAACAACTTTGCATGTATATTCTAATTGATATACCATAATTATTATTTAATGAGTGCACTATTAAATTTGCAATAAATGTCTCTTTACACTATCAGCATAATAAAAGTGCAGGAAAATTGCAACTTTTTTATGAAAATATTATAAAATGGAGTAATTTTTGAGCATCAGCAATGATTTTTACATTTTTTATTTGACACCAAAAAGCAATTAATTATACAAGGTTCATCCATTTGTTACAATAATAATTATGGTGCGAGTCGCTAGCTCAGTCGGTAGAGCAACTGCCTTTTAAGCAGTGGGTCCGGAGTTCGATTCTCCGGCGACTCAATAAAATAATATTGACAGTTTCAATGTTATTTTTTTAAGTAGTCTCATTATTACATG
>JAKPOE010000345.1 GCA_029548025.1 Spirochaetota bacterium | reverse complement strand
CATGATATGGTAATATGCATATGTTCGTGCAGCAACTGCCTGTGCTTTTAAAGTTTCTATTGGCCAACCAGGCATGATTTCAGATGGCAACACACCATAAAGATATTCATTCATTTTTAAAACATTCACCACCTGTATTTTTCCAACAACAGGAATTAGTTGAATCATTCCTCGTACTTTAATTCCGTTAACAATAATCTCGTTATTCCATGTTTCAAATTGCAAAGTTTCTGGTAATTTATGGATAAAATATTCCAAATGTTTTGGATTACCATTATAAAGAATAGTACCATTACTCAATTGCACAACTTTTGTTTTGGAAGTAGTTTCTATTATAACTTTTACCTGATCTTTCAATAAAAGCACTCTTATATAATCATTATCCAGTCCAACCCGTTTTCCTGTTTTAGCAAGATACTCAGGGGATGGGACACATCCAATCATAACTAAAAGAGCAATTATTACATACAATCGCATCTTACATATTGTGGGCATACCAAGAAGCATACCTGTTATCCTTTTGGATGAAAACGTTTATGAATTTCTTGCAATTGTTTTCGTGCTAGATGAGTATAAATTTGTGTTGTTGAAATATCTACATGCCCTAATAATTCCTGGACTGCTCTTAAATCAGCACCTCGTTCTAAAAGATGTGTTGCAAATGAATGACGCAATGTATGTGGAGTAATATTTTTTCGTATATTTACCATTTGCGCATACCCTTTTAATAATCTCCATACTGATTTTCTGTTTAACATACCACCTTTTTTGCTTATGAAAAGATATTCACTCATCCTGCTACCTAAAATAACAGGTCTTGAATCTCTCATATATTTTTCTATTAAACGTATAGCCTCATCTCCAATTGGTACAATACGTTCCTTATTCCCCTTCCCCATAACCTTAATAAATTTATTTTTTAAATCAACATCTACAGCTTTTAACTCAACTGCTTCAGATATTCTCAATCCTGCTGAATATAGAAGCTCAAATATTGTTTTGTCACGTAATTGATACATATCATCCTCACGTATTGAAGAAAACAACCTGTCTATCTCTTCTATAGATAAAAAATCAGGTAATGCTTTCTGAAAATGAGGAGTTTCAATTTTCACTGTAGGATTGGCTATATGTTCTATATTTGCCATATAATTATAAAACTGCCTTATCGCTGCCAATGATCGTGCAAGTGTACGTGCTGAGTTTCTTTTTTTATTTTTTTCAAAAAACAAAAATTGCTCTATATCCTCTTGTGAAGCATTAAGAATAGTTTTATTTTTATTTGCTAAAAAATCTGAAAACTTTTTTAAATCATAGATATAAGAGTAAATTGAATTAGGAGATAACCCTTTTTCAGTTTGTAAAAACCGTTTAAACCGTTTAATAGCTATAATATCTTTCAATTGATATCACCTCTTCTTAATACTTCCCCTTGATTCGCAATTTGTTAATCCAGGTTATGTAATAAAATCAAAACATAAACATATAGTTTAAAAATTTTTTATGTCGTATATAATATCGGAAAAAAGAGGATTATGTCTTGAAGGGATTTGAGAAAAAAATTATAAATACTACTTATTCATATCGTAATGCTTCTATAGGTTTTAAATCAGATGCTTTTTTTGCAGGATAGTAACCAAAGAATATACCAACAGCACATGAAAATAGGAATGATATTATAACTGATGTAAAAGAAAAAATGTAAGGCCAATCAACTATATAAGTAATTATATAATAGAAAAACAATCCTAATAGTATACCTATTATACCTCCTAATCCACTCAGTGTAATAGATTCAATTAAAAACTGGCTTAATATATCACGCCGTTTTGCTCCTATTGCCATTCGTATACCTATCTCTCTGGTACGCTCACTGACAGAGACAAGCATGATATTCATAATCCCCACACCGCCTACAAATAGTGATATTGAAGCGATACCGGCTAAAAGCATTGCCAATGTCTTGGAAATATATTCAGCCATTTCCAGTCTTTCTTTGCTTGTTGTAATTCTGAATTCATTGACATCTGGAGGTATTCGATGAACTCGATGTAAATAATCCCGTATATATTTAATTGTTTCATCCAATTGCTGCTCAGAATATACAGAGACATATATACGATCTATTTTTCTATTACCTTCAATTTTCCTTTGAACTGTTCCATAAGGCATGATGACAATATTATCAAAATCTTTTCCACCAAATGACTGTCCCAATTCTGAAAGAACACCTATTACTTTAAATGGAACACTATTAATAATCACTGTCTTACCAATTGGCTCTTCATATAAAAAAATCTCCCTCATTACCGTTGAACCTATGATAACAACTCTTTCATGAGTATCAATTTCCATATCGGTAAAATACCTTCCTGAAAACAATGGCCATATTTTCATTTTAAAATAATCATTCTCAACACCATATAATGCACTCATCAATGCACGATCTTTATAATTTATCTGTACATTTGATTTTGTAATAACAATTGAAACATAATTTACCTGAGGTATGTTATTTTTGATATAAATACTGTCATTTTCAGTAAGCAAATTACGATATGATGCTATCTCCATAGCATTTTTACCATAGGTACCTACCCTTTCCTCTACAGCTATACTGGCACTCTGCCCTATACCAATCATAACGATAACCGATGAAACACCAATTACAATACCAATGCTCGTAAGAATAGAGCGAACCTTATTCTTTGCCAGCGCCCTGAGCGCTGTTATTAACAGATTTGAAAAATCCATGTTACTTTTTTCTTTTCTTCAACTTTTTTATAATTACTTCATCAATAATAAGCCCATCTTTAAAAATAACCTTCCTATCAGCATACTCTGCAACATCAGGTTCATGCGTTACCATAACTATACTGAGATTATACTCTTTATTTAGATAGGTAAAAATATTCATAATTTCAGAGGTATTTTTTGAATCTAGATTGCCAGTAGGTTCATCCGCCAGTAAAATAGCAGGATCATTAACCAATGCTCTGGCTATAGCTACTCTTTGCTGCTCACCACCTGACAGTTTATTTGGATGATGCGTTTCCCTTCCGGACAACCCTACCATAGCCAAAAATTTGCCTGCTCTTTCTCTCATCTCTTCATGAGAAAATCCACCTCTATAAAATAGAGGCAACTCTACATTTTCAATTGCAGGTGTTCGTGAAAGCAGATTAAATCCCTGAAAAACAAAGCCAATCTTTCTGTTTCGGATCTCAGCTTTTTGGTTTTCATTTAGTGAAGTACCATCAATACCATCCAGTATATATCGCCCTGATGTTGGTGTATCTAAAAAGCCTATGATATTCATGAAAGTGGATTTACCCGAACCAGAAGCACCCATTATGGCTACAAATTCACCACGTTTGACTTTGAAATTAACACCCTTTAAAGCATGAACAGAAATTTCTTCGCTTAATTTATAAATTTTATGTAAATTTTCTATACCTATTATTGCTGCATTCATAGATTAACTATTCATAATTATTTAATTGACACGGATTTCCTGACTCTAATTAGTATCTTATCACCATTTTTTACATTTCCTTTTAATATTTCAGTATATGAATCTCCAAGCAGTCCGGTTTGAATCTCAACAGGCACAATATTACCCCCTTTCTTTTTCCATACATATTTTTTGTTTTTATCCAGCTTAAACATATCAATAGTAGGCGGTATAACAGTTAATGCTTCATTTGGTACTATTAAAATTTTTTGCTTTTTTTCTACTTCGATGGTAACAATAGCTGTCATGCCAGGTTTTAATAGATATTGCGAATTATCACATATTGCAATAGCATCATAGGTAATCACACCACCCCTATTTATTGGATTAAAACGTATTTGCTTTATTGTACCATGAAACATCTGATCAGGATAGGCATTAACAGTAAATTTAATGATCTGCCCTGTTTTTACTTTACCAATATCAGTTTCATCAATGCTTATTGTTATACTCATATTTTTAAGATCATCAACCATTAAAAATAATCTCTTATTACGTGTAACGGGATCAGATTCATTTATATCGCGAGAAACAATTATACCACTTATTGGAGCATAAATTTTTGTATCCCTGAGCATTTGAAGTAGATTATTGTAATCAACAATTACGGAGCTATATGATAATTGCATTTTTTTATATTCATTTTCTGCCAATTGCAAAGCATTATTGGAGATCATATTTTCTTTATACATACTTCTTTTAACATTTAAATCTTTTTCTGTATTTTGAAGATCTATTTTAAGACGCTCAATTGTCTTTTGCATCTTTGCAATTTCATTATTCAAATCACCTGCATCTATTATTGCTAATAATTGATGCTGTTTAACTCTTTGATTAAAATCAACATAAACCTTTTTAACAACACCATCCACCTGAGATAGAATGGAAACGGGATTAAGTAAATCAATCGTTCCGGTAGTGGATATCGTTCTTGATACATCCCCAATACTAACCTGACCAAAATCATATTCATATCCCGATTTATCAGAACATGGACGTATAATAATCACTATCGCAATCAATATAATTCCAATGATAACTATTGTTTTTCTTTTTGTTAAAAATGATTTAATCATTTCAAGGCAGCCCCCTTAGAAAATAATGTATTTTCATCAATACACAACAAACTGATTAAATAATGAAAATTTACATAATAATCTGTAATAATTTGCATATAATCAATATTGGCTTGAATATAATTAAGTTCAGCATCCTGCAATTCATTTTGTGTAATTATGCCTATATCGTAATTTTTTTGTACCAAATCAAGATACTTCTTTGCATTATCAATCAATTGTTGTGCAATGTCTAATTGAATTTTAATATCATTAATTGTGGTATAATAACTTTTGATATTACTTGTTATGCTATCTGTAACAGTTTTTACATTATAGATAGCTTTATTATATGATATCATTGCTCTATCGATACTGGAAGAAACTACACCACTGGTATAGATTGGGAAATTTGCACTAACACCTGCGTGAAATGTTGGTTTCCAATTACCTCTATCAGATAATGATTCGCTAAAAGAACCATTCTGTATCTCCCTATTTTCATATCCAAGCGAAGCTACCACATTTAATTGTGGCAAACGCTTATCCTTTTCTATATTGATTTGAGTTTTAGATAGTTCCTGATTTATCTCTGCAGATTTTATGTCAAATGAATACAACAAAGCTAATTGTAACAATTCATCATAATTATATGGCAGCTCTTTTACTACATTATTAATATCAAATCCTGCCGTGTCAATATCAAAGCCATCTGATTGCATACCCATTAAAGAAACCAATGTGCTCTTGATTTTTGTAGCATCATTTTGAGCCCTCTCATATTTTAATCTGGCATTTGTCAGATCAACCTGAGCTTTTGAAACATCAACCATTGTACGTTGACCACTTGTAAATAATTGCTCAGCATTCAGATATTTTATTTCAAAACTTTTTACTAATTTTTCCAATAATTCACTTTTCTTTTTTGCAAGCAACAGTTGATAATACGTTATCTTTACATCTCGCATGACATTATTTTTTATCTTTAAAGCAGATAATATTGCTAAATTATATTCTAAGAATTTAAGCTGTTCATAATTACTTTTGTTAGCATCGTATAATTTATAAGTTGCTGAAGCACCAATAAATAACCCTATTAATGTATCCTTGCCAGGTACATTGAATGAGCTGTTAGCAGCATCAGACTTTAAAATTTCTATTGTCCGCAATTCCCCATTTACCTGGATATTGTTGCTCCCTTTTGTAATCTTTACATTAGATAAAGCACCGTTTACTTCCTCAAATGCGATTTTTATACTAATGTTATTCTGCAATGCAATCTGCAAACAATCAGACAAACTGGCATTTGCATAACTATCAGCCAATACATTGATATGTTTATATAAAATTATTAAACATATAATGCAATAAATGATTATCCTGGTTTTAATAGTTTTTCTATTCTTTATTTGTTGTTTCATACTATTTTTAATATAGCTACTCAGAAAATGATGTTGAGATTTTCATGTTTTCTTAATCGTATTTCTAGACTACATGAATGCCATAATAGATATCCATGAAATTATATTCAATAAAAAAATAACTTATTATAAACGCTTATATAAATATATGTATGTTTAAACCTTAAATTTAATCTATCATATAGTAAAGATTATTACATTAATAATATGAAAAAATATTATATAATTGCTATAATTAGCTTACAATAATTATAGCAGTAAGTATATATGAGGTTATAACAATGAAAACATCCATTACAAAAGATATGACATTTGGTGAACTCGTTCAAAAATACCCCGTGGCAGCTTCTATTCTTGCATCATATGGTTTGCATTGTATTGGTTGCCATATAGGAATTTATGAAACTATCGAACAGGGAAGCAGAGCACATGGATTAACTGATGCCCAAATTAATGAAATGCTGGAAAAATTAAATAATACCATAAAGTAAATGTTCAACATAAAACACGGTATTTCTTATACGATACATATTCATTTAAATTAAATAATAGATTGATTATTAACCAAAAAGAAGTTATTTAGTTTTTTACTTACTAATTTTTTAATTTTAATATTGGTGAGGGGTGGATTCGAACCACCGAAGGCTTCGCCAACAGATTTACAGTCTGCCCCCTTTGGCCGCTCGGGAACCTCACCTTCAAAGCTGGCGAGAGGAATTGAACCCCCAACCCGCTGATTACAAATCAGCTGCT
>JAKPOE010000275.1 GCA_029548025.1 Spirochaetota bacterium | reverse complement strand
ATTATGTTCTGTCAAATACAGCCAGAAGTTCTACATGCTGAGTCTGAGGAAACATATCATACGCCTTGCAAAATTGCAATGTATACTCCTGCATTATTGCTCCCGCATCGGAAGCAAATGTTACAGGATTGCACGACATATACACAATCCTTTTAGCATGGATATCCAGAAGTTTTTGCACTACCTTTTGTTCCAATCCCGTTCGTGGTGGGTCAACAACTATTACATCATAGTCGTCAGAATATGTACTGATATAATTCATGGCATCTGATTCAATAAAAACAGCATTGGGTACTGCATTTATCAATGCATTTTTTTTGGCAATCATTACTGCTTCAGGATTACACTCTACCCCGGTAACAGTTTCAACATTATTTGCTATAAAAAGGCTAATACTTCCTACGCCACAGTATATATCAAGAGCTCTGCCATAAACATGCTTTGCAATCTCCGTATACATCATCTGTGTAACATGGGTGTTAGCCTGAAAAAACGAATTGGGGGTAATACGATAGCAAATCCCATTAAGCTTTTCTTCTATGTATCCCTGTTTTATATCCTCAATCACCCTTCCATAACTTAGATCAGTCAATCCATCATTCAATACCAGTGACATGGAAGTCACCCTATCCGCTATTGCATCAATTATCGCTTTACAATTATTTTCATGCCGCGCAACAACAAAATTAACCATCACCTGCCCTGTATTAAATCCTTCACGTAAAACAATATATCGCAGGTACCCCCTATGGGTATGATAATCGTAATCCTCAATACCCGCCAACTTTTGTCGTATTGTTGTAAAGAGCGCTCTGCTACCAGTCTGTAATAGCAAACAATCTTCCAGATCAACAACATGACGCCAGTTACCCCGTTTTCTAAGTCCCATCCTGCCAAAAGCAGTTACATAATCCATACGATTGCGATATCCCAATGGATGTGATGGCATCACTTCTTCAATGGATGCTATACCTTCAAGCACTTTATTGCAATAGTCTTTTTTTATCAACAACTGAGCATCATAGGTAATATGTTGCAATAGACACCCACCACACTCACCAGCATGCTGACAGGATGGTGATACATGTTTATCTGCATACTGCTGTGCAACAGTGTATAAAAGCTTACGATGTTTTTTCAATGTTTTCTACTCCAAACCTGCCACCTGCACTTTATCAGGATATTCAACTGTAAAATGAACTTTTAACTCTTTTTTCTGGTTAGGACCAAGGATAATATTCCATGTTGCTTTCCCTTGACTATCGATAGTTGCTCCAATAGTATCTTTGTTTATAAGAATGACTTCAATCTTTTCATTTTGTGATACAGGAATGGCATCATGAACTGTTACCGTTATATCACGCTTTTTTCCATTATTCAGTGTAATTGAATACACATACTCAATACGTTTTGTTTTGTTCACTATTCCCTTATATTCAGTTTTTTTGCTTACAAGTTTACGCTCTACCGCCATACTTTCATCGACACCCAATCCAATGGTTACGGTATCTTTAGGAACATATATCTTATCAAGGCTAAACGAGTTTACATATTTACCATCTAAATAAACATTCACACTCCCCCTCTGGAGAGGAAAATCAAATGGATTTACAAATTCCCCCTCCAACATGATATATGCAAAAATTTTAGGAATGGTAGTGTATCGTAATGTACAACCTGTAACCGAGCTGGCAACAGCAAGCTTATAACGATTCCCATCAGAAGGTATTGTTTTATGCCCTTTAACAAGAAATGAAATAGCTATCGTCTCCTGTTGCATTTCAGGCATTTCTTCGGGAGAAGGTGCTCTGGACAATGCATCTGCATCCTGTACTGCCATGCTTTTTGCAGACTCCTTATAATATACAGGGCGATAAATATCCAGATACCATGGATTGAGCTGAGGAAGTTGAGTTGCTACAAAGGGTTTTGCCGTCGATAGCTCCACTGCAACATTGTTCCAGTCTTCACCGGTATTTTGAGCAACAAGGGCATTGCATGTGATATCTGTAGCAGATTTTTCTGTATCTGTCCGCATGTCATATTCCATATCCCAGCCAGCATTACCGGTGATATATTGTAAAAGTACTGTTGCATTGTTGTTCCCTGTATTGTATACAGTTAATTTCAGCGTTTTACTTGCCTCATTTGCGTTGAGCAGTGCCAGTTCTTTTTCCAGACGCTCTTTTTCCTGATTGAGCTTTTGCAGTGCTTGCTGTAACTTTGCTATTTTGATATAACTTTGATTGGAATATTGCTCAATCAATTGTAATATAGAATTCATTTCAGCAGCGGTCATCTTTATGGAAAATGGCGAAGTACTGCCTTTCTTGATATATTCCAGCACTGAATTAATTGAAGCTATCTCATTCTGTTTTGCTGTTATATCATCCTTTATTGCGTTTAGCTTTTCCAAAACTGTATTAATACGTTTTGCGTCGCCCTTTTGCAAATAGGTTGTCTCTAAACGCACATCCTGCAAAGCGGCATCCTTCACAATAACCTGCACAGATTCATCAACCATTGCAGCAGGTAAGTTTGTGATGACAATTTCATTTACCGCTTTATTCAGCATCATCTTTGCTTCTTTTTTAATCATAGCACTATCATGGTATACAATTACCTTTGTTATTTCAGGCTTTATTGTTTCGGCATAAAGAAAATTAATACTCATTAAACAGATAATCATCGACCCAATACAATATTTTTTCATACATTCGCTCCTTATATAATTTAATATCGTTTTAACTATCATGATGAATATTGTCTGCCACCCGGGCAGAATTTTTTTAAACATCTCTTTGTACGATAGTTACTTAAATAATCTCATCGTTGTACTCGTATCTGTGCAATCTGCCGTGAGAGCAGCACAAGCCTCTCTTCTTCATCCCATATCTCGCCATCGGTTTCAAGTAAGCCACAGGTAATGAACCGTGTACGCGAATAAAACTTTAACCACTGTGAGTGAGGCATATTACGTATATTAATTGACAACTCAATGGTTGGAACCCATGTAACAAGCCCTAAACTTACAAATACTGCAGGAGGTATTACATCTGCCATAAGCAAAAGTGCAGGGATATCATATGTTCTTTGTTCACGGAATGCAAGCCATCCTTTTTGAATTGACCTGTCGTGCACTTCTCCATGTGTCCACCCCCATGAATAGGGATCAAGCCGTATAGCAACATGGGATAACACTTGAAATGCTGGCGTCTCTGGAAGTTGAAGGCAATCCCGTATAGCAGCTACATCAGGTGACTTGCATTCATATCTTTCAATATACTGGTTATTGTTATTACTGGCAAACGTTCCCCACGCTCTTATTTTTTCATTACCCTGCTGAAACAAGCTTGCCTGGTACCTATTAAATTGTGAAGACTGCCCAAAGCATTCAATATGCACATTAGCTTCTCCAGGTTTGCAACGTTGTATATAATTTGCTGTTATGATAGGAGTTGTTTTCTTATCACTTTGTCGTAGCATTGCATTGCTCAACAATGCAATAAGATAACCCCCATTAGGGATAGTATTAATTAACCAATTCTCTGAGATAGTTGCTTTAAATGCATTGTTGCCTGTTTCAACAAGGGCGATATCCTGATCAAAAATATGCATATGTTGTCCACACTTTTAACATTCTAAAAAATAGTATCATAACATACAGCTTCTAACTATTTCTATTTGACAATTTTTATAACGTATCATCACCATGGTAGCTCAATATTTATATTTTGTCATTGTAATACCAGTATACTTATTATTAAAAGCTTTTTTTATGATTGCCATCAAGTCGTTAAATCATCATTATACTCTATGATATTCGTTATCATACACCACCTTTTATTGCAAACTATAAATTGGCAAACATATAGTATAAAAAAGTATGAGAAAAAGATTACCATCATTTTCTGAATGCATTGCACTGCTAACAATTACGATTGCTTTGCTTTTTGCAGGAACAGTACTATTTAAAATACCGATACCGCTGTTACTCATCGTTGCAGCATCAATTTCAGGTGTTAAAAGTTATCTATTGGGCCATAGCTGGGCGGAGATTGAAGAGAGTATCGTCAATGGCATAAAAGGCACACTGCCTGCAATCATGATACTCATGACAGTGGGAATATTATCAGGTAGTTTTATTGCATCAGGAACTATTCCTTTACTCATTGATTACGGACTAAAACTCATACATCCGGGATGGATTTTACCCGCCGCATATATTGTTTGCAGTATAAGCAGTCTTGTCATTGGAAGTTCATGGACAACCGCAGCAACTGTTGGCGTAGCTCTGGTTGGGATGGCAAATGCAATGCATGTTTCACCAGCTATATGTGCTGGTGCTGTTATATCAGGTGCTTATTTTGGCGATAAACTATCACCTCTTTCTGATACAACCAATTTAGCACCGGGTGTATCCGATACAGATTTATTTTCCCATATCAGAGCTATGATGTTTACCACAATCCCCGCGTGGGTTCTTGCTTTTATTGGCTTTTTAATTATAAACCTGTATAGTGTTCCCAACAACAATACCCAATCAGAGCAAATTGTGTCATTACTACAAACTTTGGAAACTTCTTTCAATTTGAATCCTGTTGTCATAACTCCACTTATGCTTGTCATTATAATGGCATTATGTAAATTTCCAGCTGTTGTAATCCTGTTATCAGGGAGTACTGTCGCCATCCTGTTTGGCTGGCTTGTACAATCACAAAATTTACTTTTTGTTTTACAATCATCATACTCCGGATTTGTTATTCATACCAGCAATGAGATCATCAATAATCTATTAAATCGTGGCGGTATACTTAGTTTTTTAGAAACAATCCTCATCATACTGTGCGCAACAGGCCTGGGTGGCATATGGGAAAGTGGCGGATATATTACATCCATTCACAACAATATTCTTCATAAGATCAAAACAAGCAAAATGCTTATTATCTCCACTGTTTTAACTGGAGTCATTTCAAATATTATTATGGCTGAACAGTATTTATCAATTGTTATGACAGGGCGAATATATAAAGATGCCTACAAAAGGAAAAATCTTGAGCCATATATGCTTTCCCGCTCTCTTGAGGATGGTGGCACCGTTACATCTGCGCTTGTACCATGGAATTCATGTGGCGCTTTCATGAGCTCCGCATTAGGTGTTTCCACACTGCATTATTTACCCTATACATTATTTAATCTCATTATGCCTGTTGTTGCAATAGTATTTACAGCTCTGGGCTTTTTTATCTATAAGAAAAATAATATAAAACAGCATAATAAATGATACAATAATACGATAATGTTTTAAATGACACAATTGTTTTATATGGAGGCAAAGAATCACTTGCAAATACTTCATATCATTGCTGCAGGGCACACTGTACAATATTTTTAATAACGATTATACATGAATATACCATTATTAATAAAAATCTTAAAAACTGTAATGAGGAGCTACCATGGACAACACGGTAAAAAAAATACCACGCCGGGATGAAATTCCAGATAATGATAAATGGGATGTGACACCACTGTTTGCTTCAGCAGAAGAGTGGGAAAAGCTTTATGCAGAGATTGAAAATTCTATACATGATTATGCTACTTTTGAAGGCAAGCTCCATCAGTCCTTCTCAATTTTTTTACAGGCTATTGAGTTTGATCTTTCCATCTCGCGCTCCATTGACAGATTGTTTACCTATGCACATCTCAAAAGCGATGAGGATACAACCAATCAGGATGCTCAGGCAATGTTGCAAAAAGCTCACTCGTTGTATCAGCGTGTCAGTGAGGCATCAAGCTTTTTAGTGCCCGAGATTCAATCCATACCTGACACTATTATGAGTAACTATCTGTCAAACCACAAGCTTACGCCGTATGTATTCTTTATAGAAAAGATACTTCGCTACAAGGAACATACATTATCAAAAGAAATAGAAGAAATATTAGCCATGGCACACGAAATAGCCATTGCCCCTGCAGAATTTTTTAAAAAACTGGATAATGCGGATCTGCGGTTTGGCACAATTGAAGATGAACAGGGCAACACCATTGAATTAAGTCACGGCAATTTCATCACATTTTTAATGAGCTATAATCGGGATGTACGCAAAAAAGCTTTCCATGCCTATTACGAGGTGTATGCCAATCATAAATTCAGCATTGCACAATCACTGGCAAGCTCGGTAAAAAAAGATGTATTTTACTCACGGGTACGCAGATTTAAAAGCTGTCTTCATCAGGCTCTGTTCCCTGATAATATTCCAGAGACGGTGTATCATAACTTAATTGACAGTGTGGGAAAAAACCTCAATCCTCTTTTTCATTATTTACACTATCGCAAAGAAGCTCTTGGGTTGGATGAACTGCACTTTTATGATACCTATGTTCCCTTAATTCCTGATGTTCCCTTTACCATGGAATATCAGGAAGCAGTTGAAACATGCATAGAAGCATTGACAGCACTGGGTGATGACTACACCTCTGTTTTACATGATGGACTGTTATCAGGGTGGGTTGACCGATATGAAAATCGCGGAAAGATAAGCGGAGCATATTCATCAGGCTGTTATGATTCACCACCTTACATTCTTTTAAATTATGATAACACCATCAATAGTCTTTACACCTTAATTCACGAATCAGGGCACTCGATGCATTCATATTTTTCACGAAAATATCAGCCCTATGTATACCATGAATATACTATTTTTGTTGCTGAGGTAGCTTCCACATTAAACGAAATGCTCTTAAGCCACTATCTATTAAATAAGTATCAGGACAACCCACTGATGCAGGCATATATTCTTAACCGTGAAATAGACGAGATACGCGGGACATTGTTCAGACAAACAATGTTTGCCGAATTTGAACGTATCATCCATACAATGGCTGAAAATAATCAGCCTTTAACCTATCAAGCCTTAACAGAAGCCTATGCAGCATTATTACAAAAATATTTTGAAACAACTATTGTCATTGATCCGGAATTACCCATGGAGTACCTTAGAATTCCACACTTTTATTCTGCATTTTATGTATATAAGTACGCAACGGGTATTGCTGCAGCATTATCATTGGCTCAGATGATACTTAGCAGTGATGACGGGGCAAAAAAGTATATGCAATTTTTACGATTGGGCGGAAGTATGTTTCCGTTAGAAGAGTTGAAGATAGCAGGGGTGGATATGGAATCCCCTGATGCTATTGCCAATGCATTACATTATTTTGACAACCTGGTCAATACATTTATTCAGGTACATAAATCCCTTGTTTAAGGTAATAGTTTTTGTAATAGTCGCTGTGCTTTTATATTCCCTGCATCCAGCTTCAGGATTTGTTTGCAATATTGTATTGCTTCATCCTTCCTCCCTAAAGCTTTGCAGATAACTGCCATACTATAAAGAGCGGGAATGTATGATGATTGCATGGTTAATGCCTGTAATGCAGCATTGTATGCTTCTTCAAATTGATTTTTTTTGTAATGGACTATAGCCAGCAAATAGTGTGCAAAACTGTTATCAGGTTTTTTTGCAATATAATCAATAAGGTGAGGAAGTGCCCTGTCATAGTGATGTATATAAATATACGAACGTGAGAGCAATAATAGGGCATTTATATCTTGAGGATTCATAATGACTGCTTTTTTCAGTTCTTCAATTGCTAAATTAAATTTCTTTTCATGAACAAGCTGTTCCCCTCTTTCGCGATGTTGTAATGCATTATATAAAATTGGGTCTAATTCCAGAAAGACAAATGTCATGTCATCTCTGGGAGGTGTTCCACCAAGAAATTTTTCCCACTCTGTAATAATATAATCCCTTGCCTCCTCAATTGACATGTTCACTGTTTCTGAAACAAGCCTTTCCACACGCTCATCGCTAAACTCTTCATTATTCCAATTTCGCGATTCGGGCAAACCATCAGTGTATAGAAACACCCTGTCACCAGGCTCCAGTATTCCAAAGTTATCCTCAAAAAGGCTCCCAACCTCTTCATCTGGCAATGCCCCCAGAAAGATACCACCGGTATCCCAGTACATTATAGTTCCTGATTGCCGTTTATATACCACTGCTTTACGATGTGAAGCGTTTGCATACATGACATCATAGGTAGGAAATATCACCATAAAAAATACTGTAGCGTACTCCTGTGTGCGAATTATATTGACCAGTTGCTTATTGACATCAGCAAAGATTCTTCTGGGTAGCAAATAGTTAGTGCACGATTCACGGAAGCTAATCTTAACCATGGTACTTATCAAAGCAGCAGGGATACCATGCCCTGAAACATCAGCAATAAGGACACCTAAACAATTATCCTGCATCTGTATAATATCATAAAGGTCACCACCAATATCGCTGGATGCCCTGTTATACGCTACAATCTTGACTGCATTATGCACAGAAGGTGTTTGCGGCAAAATACCCTGTTGTATGTTTGCAGCTATTCTGAGCTCTTTTGCAATTAAATCATTTTTTTCTTTAAGGCTTGTTAGCGCTTTATTCAATTCTTCTGTTCTTTCTTCAACTTTTTGTTCAAGATTTTTTCGTATGTCATTAACCTCATAGGCAGCGGCAATAAATCCTTTACTGGTATTGATAAGCTCTTTATCAAGATAGGGCAAAAAGAGCAAACCACTTCCCCCGCGGGCTAAATCAACCGCCGCCGACTCAATCTCGCCTAGCGATTCTTCAATAGAAAGTAAATAAAAGAACAAAATAACAAACACAAGTATTCCAGTTATTGATATAAACATCAGCGGTATTATTGAAAACAACTCATAGTTGTTATAATACACCATGGCACCCAATTCAAACATGGCAACCATAACCATAATATTGATGAAAATAAATTTACCCCTGATACTCAAGATATACCGCTCATCAAATGATATGCCACGTTTCACCAGTAACCATTTTATTTTGCGACGCATTCTTCCAGACAAAAGTTCAGCTACTATATACGTTAAAAATATATAGATAAAAATTGCTGATGCAATACCCAATAAAAGGAAAAGCGCATTGGCGATAGTTCCTTTGATTGCTTCGTACAGACAGCAAACAACCATAACTATGGAAGGATAAATCAATGCAGCAGCCATATTATCACGTGGAAGATGTTCCAGTGCATCAAGAAGTTGCAGGGCTTCTTCATCACTCATTGTTTGATGCAACGTATTATGTTCAACATATTTATTGATGAGTGAAAGCCTCCTTGTAAAGCATGGGATGCCTGCTTTATACAACAGGCCAAAATGTAAATAATATAACGGAGCATAAACAAATAACGTAAGACCTGAAAAGAGCATCACAAAATCTGATCCTGTATTGCTGACATTAAACCTTACTGTTGCAATAAGAAAAAGAGCTATATAAGCCGCAATGATAAAGCCGCCTAAACTTGTTGTAAAAGCTATGCCAAACGTATACGCAATACGCTCACTAAAAAAATTGAATATAGCATTAAACGGCTTTATTGCCCATGATTCAAATTTTTGTATCGAAATCATAATGATGTCCTGAAACGCACAGTATTTTAGATATTTAGTATTTAGTTTTAAAGTGTAATATTTATGCAAAAAAATCAATCAAAAAAAATCTTATGATAATTACAATAATACTCACCATCTAAAAATTGTTCATCGTCATGCTCGTCCCGGGTAAAAAAAAGAGCGTCAGAACTCATTTCCCCATTATTTATAAGGTGAACAATCGATTTTATAGATGAATCCTTCTATATTTGATGGTACCTATTTTTTTAGGTATTTCTATAATTTTACGATTGACGTAACTCCAAAAGCACCATACTGTATAAGAAATACATGTATTACAATGTGAGTTACCCTTAAAAATCATGGATAATGCAAAACCACAAGCTATTGCAACCACGGTACTGGTTGTTGATGACGAGGAATCAATACGGGACATCCTTTCACGCTATCTTCAATTAAAAGGATATACTGTACTTACTGCTGGCAATGGCCATACTGCCATGGACATTCTTCTATCACAAGCGGTTGATCTTGTATTAACAGACCTTAACATGCCCAATGTGAACGGCCGGGAACTCCTGAAAAGGATGGCGGAAAAATTTCCTGATATTCCCAAGATAGTGCTTAGCGGCTATGGTAGCAATGAGGATATGCTTGTTGCCTTAAAAAGCGGAGCCTATGATTTTATCCAGAAACCGTTAACCGATTTTGGAATACTGGATAAATCAGTTGAGAGAGCTATTGAAAGAAAAAAACTTAAGGAAGAACGTGATCGCTATGTGCAACAAATTACCCGGTTAAATGAAATAATAGGATTGTTAAACAAGGGTGCTGCATTTGAAGAAATTTTTGATATCATTGCAAAAAGTCTTAACAATGTAATTCCATTTGATCGTCTGGCAGTGGCTATCATCAATGATGCCGGGCAGGTAGAAACACGTCTTGTATCATCAACAAAAAATATTTTAATAAATATTAATGATAAGTTTCCTCTAAGCGATTCTTCGCTACTAAAAGTTTCTGAAACAAAGCAATATCACATCATCAATGATTTAGAAGAATACTACAGGCAAAATCCTTCATCTGAAAGAACAAAACTTCTTTTACAGGAAGGTATGCGCTCCAGCATGACCATACCACTCATTATTGCCAACCGATTAAAAGGTTTTCTGCTTTTTGCATCTGTCCAACCCAATACCTTTAACAATGATCATATTCAATTTGCTGAAACCATAAGCGGACATATTGCATTCAGTATACAGCGTGGCGAACTGCTTCATGAACTTGATATGCATAACAAAAAGTTGGAACAAATTGTAAAGATACGCACACATCAATTGCTTAAAACTCAGAAGGCTACAATATTTGCACTCAGCAGTTTAACCGAGCTTCGTGATCCTGAAACGGGCTACCATCTTGACCGTATGCGCGGCTACTGCATGCTCCTTGCTCAGATTGCCAAATACTCTGGAGTTGCATTGGAAATAAGCAACCAATACCTTCGCGATTTATACGATTCATCCATTTTACACGATATTGGCAAGGTAGGAATACCGGATAACATATTGTTAAAACCAGGGAAACTAACCTATGAAGAATTTGAAATAATTAAGACCCATACAACCATTGGCTATAATGCATTGAAACGTGCTTCGCAGGAGATGGGACAGGACTCATTTTTATCCATGGCAATGGATGTTACGTTATATCACCATGAGGCATGGGATGGAACGGGATATCCTTATGGGCTTTCAGAAGATGAAATCCCATTATCGGCACGCATAGTAACCATTGTCGATGTTTATGATGCACTCACAACCATACGCCCCTATAAAGAAGCATATAGCCATCAAAAATCTATTGAAATAATGAAAAGTGAAGCACATCGATATGATCCACACCTTTTTGAACTGTTTTTACAAAATGCAGATGACTTTGATGCAATCCGACAGAAATATCAGTAAATTGGACGGCAGTAGTATCATTGAAACAAAATTTTGCATTTATTGCAGCATAAACTATATTTCTTAATAAAGACTTGTACTATCATTAAATCGGGGAAAATCATGCAAACACAATATCGCTTTGGTGGACCTATTACAACATCACTTAAGAAAATTATAGTTTTTACCAGCGTTGTCTATATCATACAGCTTTTTGGCAACATTGTTGCGCCCGGTGTAATCGAATACACATTTGGCATCCACCATATTGGATTTATTCATGAATTTAAGCTGTGGCAACCTGTTACGTATATGTTTTTACATGGAAATTTTTTTCATATATTTTTTAATATGTTTGCCCTATGGATGTTTGGCTGTGATTTAGAAGAGCTTTTTGGTAGTAAAAACTTTATGCGCTTTTACCTGTACAGTGGTATTGGCGCAGGGATTGGGATTGCTTTTATGAATTATTATATTTATGCTACCAATGGATACAATCCTGTAACAATAGGAGCTTCAGGCGCCATCTATGCAATCCTTCTGGCATATGGGATGATCTGGCCTAACCGAGAGGTCCTTCTTTATTTTATTTTTCCAATCAAGATGAAATATTTAGTTTTACTTTTTGGTGGCATAGAATTTTTTGGCACCATCGCATCAGCACAGGGGCTGGGTGGTAACGTAAGCCATATTGGCCATTTAGGTGGTTTTATTACGGGATTTATTCTTTTAAAAACAAGATTCTGGTTACGCCAAAAAACTTCATTTAATCCATTTGCGTCAATTTCCAGGAACTATCGCCTTGCAAAACATAAAAAAAGAATTGATGATCGCATTAAGGCAAAGGAGATTATCGATACACTTCTTGATAAAATTACCCATTATGGCTATAATTCGCTTACACCTGAAGAAAAACAAAAATTAGAATGGGCACGCAGACATTACTATCCTGACAACAATGATATAATTCATTAATGGCGGCGATAGTTACTGTAAATCAATATCTTCTTGACAACCTATGGAAGCAGTGACAATGTCACAGCATTACCATCGTAGAAATGGATCGTAGAGCCACTTCTATAGCACAGTAAATGCGTGTACATTTTTAAAAGAGGTTGCCATGTACTGGAATAACAATATTGAAACTATCAGCAGAAAAGATCTTGAATCATTGCAGCTTACAAAACTAAACAAAGCACTGCAGGCTGCCAGCGTTACCCCCTTTTATAAAAAGGTATTTGAAGAAAATAACATTAATATAGATGCAATCAAAACACTGGAGCATATCAAAGACTTGCCATTCACAACAAAGAATGACCTTCGCCTGAGTTATCCCGATGGCATGCTGGCAGTACCAAAAAAAAAGGTTGTGCGCATGCATGCTTCCTCGGGAACAACAGGTAAATCCACTGTTATTTTTTACACTGCTAAAGACATTCGTGACTGGGCTGATCTGGTTGCACGCTGCATGGTTGCCACTGGTGCATCACAAGATGATGTTTTCCAGAATATGATGGGCTATGGGCTTTTTACCGGTGGATTGGGATTACATTATGGTGCTGAGATGTTAGGGTGTATGGTAATACCGTCATCCTCAGGAAATACGCTGCGTCAGATTCAGTTAATGCAGGATTTTGAAACAACCATTATACACATCACACCAAGCTATTGTCTGCACATGGTAGAAGCAATACGTGCTGAAGGGATTGATCCATACGCGCTAACATTGAAAAAAGCATATCTGGGCGCTGAGCCATATTCTGAAGCAACCCGTAAAAAGATTGAAGAACAATTTGGTATAGACGCATATAATTCATATGGCTTAAGCGAAATGAACGGACCTGGTGTTGCTTTTGAGTGTACCTATAAAAATGGCATGCATATCTGGGAAGATTACTATATTGCCGAGATAATCAATCCTGAAACAGGTGAAGTATTACAACCTGGTGAAGAAGGCGAGCTCGTATTAACCCATATTAACCGTGAAGCTATGCCAATTTTACGATATCGCACTCGCGATCTCACCCGTATTATACCCGAACCATGCCAATGTGGGCGCACCCATTATCGCATTGATCGTATTAAAGGGCGTACGGACGATATGCTCATTGTAAGTGGCGTGAATGTATTCCCTTCACAGATAGAAACTGTTCTTATGAAGTTCCCTGAAATTGGCAATAACTATCAGATTATACTGGACCGTGAAAATAATTTAGACCGAATGCATATTAAGGTTGAGCTATACTCAAAACTTTTTCACGGTGATATTAAAGAGATTGATCGCATTAAGAGTAAACTCAAAGAAGCACTGAAAGCACTTATTACTATTAATCCTCGTATTGATTTATTAGAGCCAGGCTCACTGCCACCCAGTGAAGGGAAAGCTAAACGTGTTTTTGACAACCGTACGTTATAAATATGGAATATTCAAAACGTTACTTTTTAATATACTTGAGAGTGCAAAACATTGTAAAATCTTTTTGTTAAATGTTGTATGCATGAAAAAAGCTGTTATTAACACTATC